>DATIEH010000405.1:0-9092 GCA_035455905.1 Binatia bacterium
AAAAGCGCGCGACCAAAATGGCATTTCAAGCGGCCGATACCGCAATTCAAATCCACGGCGGCTATGGCGTCTGTAAAGAGTTCCCCTTCGAAGGCTTTTATCGCGAAGCGCGCCTGATGCGGTTGTTGTACGGACGGGAAAATGAACTGGACCGGGCGGCGGGAGAAAAATTTTTGAGGGAATAATGTAATGGCGCAGCGGGCTGCGCTCCCCGGCATGCTGCGTCTATTGAGGAGCAAAGAATGAGAAGAAGCAAGGTTTGTTTCATCGGCTATGGTTCCACGGAGTATTCCCGCAATTCCGAAGCATCGGCGCTGTCGTATTATGCCGATGCGATCCGAGACGCGCTCAAGCGGACCGGCATCGACAAGAAAGAAATTCGCGGATTTTCCATTACGACGCAGGCGAGTCCTGATTATTCGCCGCATGTGGCGGAACAGTTAGGGCTGGAAGTCGACTGGGTGTTGAACGGCGACTACGGCGGCGCGGGCGGCGTGATGAGCGTCCGGCGCGCGGCGGATGCGATCGAGTGCGGTCACCTCGATCTGGTGGTGCTGGTGGGCGGCAATTCCTTCGACCGAAGCACGCCCACACAGCGCCAGCTCGAGTATCAGCGCGGCAACTTCGTCGATGTGTTCGGCTACGGCGGACCGAATTCCTTGATGGCGCTGATCCAGAGATTGCACATGACCAACTATGGCACGACGCTGGAGCAAATTGGCAAGATCGCCGTGGCACAACGTTTCAATGCGCTGAACAATTCGCAGGCGCTGTTTCGCCAGCCCATGACCATGCAGGATTATCTAAACTCGCGGATGATTTCCGATCCGATTCGGTTATTCGACTGCGTGATGCCTTGCTCGGGGGCGGAGTGCATCCTTTTGGCGTCGGAGCAGAAGGCGAAGCAGATCACGGACAAGCTGGTTTATCTCGTCACCGACGCGGAAATTTCGCATTACCAGGTCGCCAATATGCTGCCCGACAAGACGACCTTCGGACAGAAAGTCGTCGGCGAGCGGATTTTCTCCGAAGTCAAACGAGAAGATATCGACTTGTTTGAAATCTATGATGATTATCCGATAGCGGTGATGATCCAAATAGAAGACCTCGGGTATTGCAAAAAAGGTGAGGGCGGTAGATTCGTCGACAATCATGATTTGACGTACAACGGTGATTTCCCCGTGAATACCGGCGGCGGAGAATTGTCCGTCGGGCAAGCGGGTTTGGCCGGCGGCTATCTCCATCTCGTCGAAGCGTTGCGTCAGTTGAGAGGCGAAGCTGAAGGTCATCAGGTAAAAAAAGCTGTGCGCGCGCTGGTCACCGGCATCGGCTGGCTCAATTACGGCCGCAATCTGGGTACGACGGCGGCGCTGGTAATGGAAAGGAGAAAATAATGGCTGAAGCAAGAACGCCGCAAAAGAGTCTTCCGAAGATCAACAAAGTGGATCAGCGCTTCTGGGAAGGAGCCGCCGCGGGTAAGCTTTTGTTGCAGAAATGCAAGAGTTGCGGGAAGGTGCAATTTTTTCCGCGTGTCGCCTGCGTGGATTGTTTCGGCGAGCTTGATTGGATCGAGTCGAAGGGCGGCGGAAAAGTACACACTTTCACGCTGGTGCGCGTGCCGCGAAATCCGGCTTTCAAAGAGGAGACGCCGATTTATTATATCAACGTGATTTTGGACGAAGGCGTGATCATGGAAAGCCGGCTGGTGGGCGACAGCAGAGAAAAAGTGAACATGGGCGATCGGGTGAAAGCGGTTTTCCAGGAGACGCACGATCCGAAGATTAAGTTACCGTGCTTTGAACTGGCTTGACGATTTTTAGATTTTCGATTTTGGCTTTTCGATTGAAGAGGAGAACGCAATGGAGCGGGCGAATTTGTCGAACGTCTTAGCCGGGAATCTAAAATCCAAAATCCAAAATCCAAAATTGGCCCGGCGCTCGCAAGCGCTGATTGCATTGCTCGTAACGTTGCTTTTGCAATGGCCAGCGATGGCTCACCCGCAGTCCAAACCCATGCGCGAGCTCAAGGTGGGTTATCCGCTGGGTGGCTCTTCCAGTTATTTTTGGGTCGCCTACCGCGCCGGTTCGTTTGAAAAATACGGATTGAAACTCGAGCCGATCTACATACGTGGTGGGCTGATGGGGATTCAGGCGGCGCTCTCGGGCGATTTGCCGTTGCAATTGCAGGGGGCTTCGACCGTTGTCGCCGCCTGGGCTCAGGGCGCGAAGGATTTTCAATTCATCGGTGCGGTGGGCAATCGTCTGGATTACATTTTGGCGGCACACCCGTCGATCAAACGTCCGGAAGACCTCAAGGGCAAGAGGATCGGCGTCAGCCAACTCGGATCGAGCACGGATTTCATTGCGCGCGTTGCGGTTCGACGGCTTGGCCTCAATGCCGAGAAGGACGTGCAAATCGTTGGCATCGGCGGGCAAGGAGACCGTTGGACCGCGCTTACGTCGGGACAGGTTCAAGCCACGGTGTTGCAATCTCCATTTACACTGAAAGCGCGTAAAGCGAACTATCCGGTGTTTCTCGATTTCTCCAAGGAAGATTTCGAATACACCGTCGCGGGCCCGGTTACGATGCGCTCTTTTATCCGCTCGGAGAGAGAAACGGTCATGAATTTTATGCGCGGATTGGCCGACGGAATGGATTTTTATCGCGACGAGAAAAATAAAGACCGAGTGCACAAATACCTCGGCGAATACTACCGCTCCAATAACATCGAGGAGCTGGAAGAGACGCGCAGGGTTTATAGCCAAGTCACGCCCGGACTGCCGATCATTACCGTGAAGGCGCTGGAGAACGTGATTGCCAACGACAAGAACTTGTCCGGAATGAAATTAAACGCGAACGAATTATTGGATTTGTCTTTTCTTGAGCAACTCGCGCAGGAGAGGAAAGGGAAAGGACGTTAAAAGTTCAATCCGTTCAAACCGTTCAAGGCGTTCAAATCGTTACCGTGCCGTTGCAGAGATTTTTCCCGCGCACGAGACGCTGCCGTAATGACTGCAATTTGTCATCTCGAGCGGCAGCGAGAGATCTTGCATGGATGCAGAGAAGGGGAAAGATTTCTCGCCTTCGGCCGAAATGACAATGCGAAACAGTATCGTCGTGAAAGCAAATAAAGCCGACGGCTTGAACTGAGCGAAGCGGTTGAACAGCTTGAACGTTTGGAACAAAGGACCAGGGATATGGAATATCAGGCGATCATTTATGAGGTGAGGGATCGGATTGCTTGGGTTACCTTTAATCGGCCGGAGTCGATGAACGCGATGAATCGCCAGATGACCGGCGAACTCATCGAAGCGTGCCGCCAGATCGAAGAAGACGTCAATGTACGGCTCGCGATCTTCACCGGTGCCGGTGAAAAGGCGTTTTCCGCAGGTATGGATTTGAAGGAGCGGGCCGAAACTGTATTTTCGCCCATCGAGCGGCGTCAGCAGAAATTAACCAATAAGATCTATACCCAAGCCCGCGCAGTGGCCGCGATTACCAAGCCGACCATTGCCGCCATCCGTGGTTATTGCGTCGGCGGCGGACTGGAATTCGCGCTGGCCTGTGATCTCCGTGTGGCAGCGGATGACGCCAAACTAGGGCTAACCGAAGTGCGACGCGGCATCATTCCTGGCGCAGGCGGAACCCAGCGGTTAACCCGAGCGGTCGGCATCACCAAGGCCATGGAGATGTGCTTGACCGGAGACACCGTAAGCGGGGCGGAAGCGAAATCTCTCGGGCTGGTAAATCACTCGGTGCCCTCGGCGGACGTACTCAAAACCGCCGAAGAGCTGGCCAATCGGGTGCTCAAAGGAGCGCCGATCTCGGTCACGTTTATAAAGGAAGCGATCAAAAAAGGCATCGAGCTGCCGCTCGAGGAAGGCTTGCGGCTGGAGGCGGATCTGTCGTCTTTGATCGGCAGCACGGAAGACGCCAAGGAAGGACCGCGCGCATTTGCGGAGAAACGCGCCCCGGTGTGGAAGGGCAAATAGGCAGCGGCGATAGAGCTCGGGGTGGCCGATCGTCCTTCGATACGGCGGCTGCGCCGCCTACTCAGGATGGCCGGGAAGATGTAGGGGCGCAGCATGCTGCGCTCTGACTTTGCTGCGCCCGGTGTTCAAGCCAGGAGAAGAAATGGCAGACGAGAAGGTTTTGTACGAGGTCAAAGATAGGATTGCCTGGATCACGTTGAATCGACCGGAGTCGTTGAACGCGGTAAACCGCGACATGGTGAAGTCGATCGTCGAATTTTGCCGTCGCGCCGAGGAGGATCACGATGTTCAGATCGTGATCTTCAAGGGAAATGGCGAGCGGGCATTTTCTGTGGGCGGCGACATCAAAGATCGCGCGCGGCAGAATGCTGTGGCGGCCGAACAGAGCGAATCGCCATTGGTGCAGCGGCAGTCGAAATATTCCGCAATTCCGGGAACGCCGGCGCCGGTGATCGCCGCGATGAATAAAATCACCATGGCGCTGGTGCACGGTTATTGTGTCGGCACCGGACTATTGATGAGTCTGGCGTGTGATATTCGGATCGCCGCAGAGGGCGCGCGGCTCGGCGTCAGCGAAGTTAGACTTGGCTTTATGGCCGGCTCAGGCGGAACCCAACGGCTGCCGAGACTGATCGGGATTCCAAAGGCGTTGGAAATCTGCCTCTCTGGAGAGCTTTACGATGCAGCCGAATGTCATCGTATCGGCCTGGTGAATCAGGTCGTGCCCTATGCTGAGCTCATTGTCGCAGGCGAAAAAATGGCCGGATCTTTTTTAAAGGGCGCGCCGCTGGCGCTCCGATATATTAAGGAAGCGATCTACAAAGGCAGCGAAATGACGCTGGAGCAAGGATTGCGATACGAGTCCGACCTTCAGAGCATGGTGATGCAGACCGAAGATGCCAAGGAAGGGCCGCGCGCTTTCGTCGAAAAACGGCCGCCGGATTGGAAGGGACGTTAGAATTTTCGATTTTAGATTATCGGAGGACGGCGTAATTTCGAAATTTCAAAATAGATTAAGGTAGGCTTTAATCGAAAATCTAGTGTCCCGAAATCAAAGTTCGCAACATAATTCGAACGTCATTCCGGGCAACCCCGAATCTAGTCCGGGGTAGCGCGACCCAGAATCCAGGAATTCAAAACCTAGATACCGGCCTTCGCCGGTATGACGGCAAAATGCAGAATGATTTATTGAATGCATTTTGGTTCCATGACACTAGAATCGAAAATGGCAAATAATTTGTTGATGGGCGATGGGCTGCGCCGCAGCGCCGGAAAGTTTCCGCTCAAAATCGCCGCCAAAGACCGATATGGTCAAATCACCTACGGCGAGCTAAACGCGCGAGTCAATCAGCTAGCGCATGGGCTATTATCCGTAGGCCTGCGTAAAGGGGATGCTGTTGCAATCTCAGTGGGCAATCGGATCGAGCATCTCGAGATTATCTTTGCGGCTGCGAAAATCGGCGCGCTGGCGATTCCGCTCGACATCAAATGGAAAGCACTCGAACTTGCTTCGGTGCTGTCGGCATTCGAGCCCGGCTTTATTGTGTTCCAGGAAGATGTTGCCGGGGAATTCGCCAAGGCGGGAAGCCTCAAAGATTTGAGCTTCATCAAGCCGGTTTCGCTCTCCGCGGATAGAAGTTATGGCGGCCTCATTGCGAGCCAAAGCTCGGATGAGCCAAATGTAGACGTGAATGAAGACGATCCATTTGCGGTTATGTTAACGTCGGGAACCACCGGATTTCCGAAGGGTTGTCTAACCACTCATCGAACTTTCGTCTTTCACTGTATCAATAACGCGATCGAGAAAGGGCTCGGTGCGCACGACAAGGCGCTGCTCTCGTCGCCGATCTATTTCAACGCCGGGCGTTCGTTTACCCTGGGCATCATTTACTTCGGCGGAACGATGATTTTGCACGAACGCTTCGACGCAGAACAAGTCCTGCACGCGATCGAAAGCGAAAAAGTAACATATGTCGGCGCGGTGCCGACCATGTGCGAGCGCATGCTGCATGTCTTGGAAGCGAGAAAATATGATACGAGCAGTCTTCGTTGTCTGGCGATCACCGGCGGTAAAGTTCATCCGGCGGTGCTAAAACGATTGAAGCAAGAGCTTACACCAAACATCTATCGGACGTATGCTTCGACCGATTCCGGGCAAATGGCGATTTCCAAGCCCGGCGACATGGATGCCAAGCCGAGCTCCGCCGGAAGGCCGGTCTGGTGCGTCGATTTAAGAATTGTCGATGACGATCAGCGGCCGGTCGCGATCGGCGAAGTCGGCGAGATCATCTGTCAGAGTCCATTGGCAACGCATGGCTACTACAAGAATCCCGAAGCGACCCACGCTTCGTTTCGCCACGGCTGGTTCTATACTGGCGACCTTGGCTATTTCGACGAAGAGGGATTTCTCTTCGTGGCCGGGCGAAAAAAAGACATGGTCAAAAGCGGCGGCATCAGCATTTATCCGCTAGAGATCGAGAGTGTGATTTACAGCCACCCGGATATCCTCGAAGCGGCGGTAATCGGAGTGCCGGACCCGGAATGGGGCGAAGCCGTGAAAGCGGTTGTGGTGCTCAAGCCCGGTGCCGAAATGACGGGCGATGCTCTCATCGGATTTTGTAAAGAGCGATTATCAGGGTACAAGATTCCCAAATCAGTCGAGTTTCGCGCTTCACTGCCGCACACGGAAATCGGCAAGCTCAACAAGCTGAAACTGAAGGAAATGATCATCACGGAAATGGCAAAGCGTGAGAATGGACAAGGAAAAGGAGATCCGTTATGAAGCTCTGCGGCCGAGCGACGTTGACGTTTCTTTTCGGCATGTTGTTTTTGGCTCCCGCATACTGTGCGCAAGCACCCTTTTACCAGGGAAAGAATATAACCTTCCTCATTAACTTCTCTGCCGGTGGGCCGACGGATATTGAAGGACGAATTGTCGCGCGTCATCTGGCCAAACATATTCCGGGCAATCCGGCAGTCATAGTCCAGAACATGCCTGGCGCCGGCGGCGTCACGGGACTCAATTTTCTCGGCGAAGCGGCGAAGAAAGACGCTCTGACCGTGGGCTATTTTACCGGACCTTATAATCATCACATGATGAAGAGCACTACACTCAGGACCGATCTGATGCAGCTGCCCTTCATCGCCTCAGTCGGAAGCGTAACGGTTTGTTACATTCGCTCCGACGTACCACCGGGAATCAAAAAACCCACGGACATCGCCAAAGCTGAGCGCTTCAGGGCCGGCGGCCTCTCCTATGATAGTAACAAGGATCTGCGATTTCGGCTGGCATTCGACATTCTCGGACTCAAATACGACTATGTGACGGGGTATAACAGCAGCAACGACGCGCGCCTCGCGGTTCAGCGCAACGAGATTCAATACCATGATGAAAACGTTCCGGGTTACCGCGGTGTCGTCGAACCTCAGCTGGTGAAGACGGGCATCGTCACACCGCTCTACTATCATGATGTCATCAAACCCGATGGCAGCATGGGTAAGAGCCCGGACTATCCCGAGCTAAATTCTTTCACGGAGATTTATACGCAGATTTTTGGCAAGACGCCGACAGGAATCAAGTATGAAGCTCTCAAAGCCGCGAATATGGCGAGCCAGAATCTTAGTCGGGTCGCACTGTTGACGCCGAATGCGCCGAAGCAAGCAGTGGTTGACTTGAGGCAGGCGTTTACATCGCTGGCCAAAGACGAAGAGTTTATTGCCGAGGCTAAAAAAGCGATGCGCTTCCAGCCCCGTTTCGACGTCGGCGAGGATGGCGAGAGACTGCGCGACAGAGTCTTGAGAGCTCCGGATGAAATCGTCGAGTTCGTGCGCCAGTATGTCGAACAAGCGAGGAAATAACTGCGGATAAATGTCGGTACCCCAAAGAAAGGAAGCTATCAGTGAGCGCTAAAATCTTACCGCTGGTTGCCGCGATTCTGTTATTGGCCTCTAGCGCCGGCCTGAGCCAGGATAAACCAAAGATTCCCATTAGCGCCTCGTCGAAAACCCTCGGCTACAGCCCGCTCTGGGTGGCGAGCAAGTTGGGTTTTTTCGATAAACAAGGACTCGACGTCCAACTCGTGCTCGTCAATGGCGCCGATAAATCGACGATGGCATTGATGGGCGGATCGGTCTATCTCTCCAGCGGCGGCGTCGACACGGTGATCTCGGCAGTCGAACAGGGCGCGGATCTCGCTACGATCGGCGGCATTATCAACGGGCTTACGCATTACATTATGGGTGGAAAAAAGTTCAGGACCTTTGAAGACCTGCGCGGCGCCAACGTAGGCTCGTCCGGCCTGACGTCGGGCACCGCGTTTGTGCTCCGGCGCGTGCTCAAGGCGAACGGACTGGAATACCCACGGGACTACAATCTCATAAACGTAGGCGGCTCGCCGCAGGCATTTCTTTCGCTCACTGCCGGCAGAATCGATGCGGCGATCATTGCGGTCCCGCTCAATTACGAAGCGGAACAAATGGGTTATCCGGTGATCGGCAAAGTCAAGGATTTCATTCCCAACTATCAGTTGACGGACCTGACGGTGAAGCGTTCCTGGGCGGAGAAAAATCGTCCCATTGTCGTTCGCGTCATGAAAGGCTTAGCGCTTGCCATGCGCTGGCTCCACGACAACAAAGAGCCGGCCATCGATTTTCTCGGGAAGGAAATGAAGCTCAAGCCCGAGCAGGCGCGGCGCGGGTGGGAATACTATACCGAGAATAAAATTTGGAACCCCAACGGCGAATCGAATATCGAAGGGATTCGCACAGTAATTCAAATCTCCGCCGAGCGCGGGTTATTCAAGGGCGGTGCGTTACCGCCGCCGACGAAGTATGTCGATCATAGTTATGTCGATGATGCATTGAAAGAAATAGGGAGAAGGCAGTAGACGCGGAGGGCAGAAGGGGTCAGGCAAGCAAAGGCAAAAATTTTGATAACTTCAGTCCGAGATCAGCGGGAAAGGCAAGCGACATCGAATGATGAGTTTAGAGGCGAGGCAGCGATTTTTTGAACATGATGGATTGAGGCTGAGTTACTGGGAATGGGGCGACCCTCGTGAAGAGACATACGTGTTTATTCACGGCGTACGTGATCAGGGCAGG
>DATIEH010000406.1:0-2832 GCA_035455905.1 Binatia bacterium
CGATGATTTATGTCGACGGTGGCTCCAAGGCGACCCAGGCCTTGATGTCGGGCGATGTGCCGATCGCCCAGGTCGGTGGTAACGCGCCTGTGGTAGCGCGCCTGCGCGGCGCCGATGTCACCTTGATCGCCGGCTTGCTCAACGTTCTCGCCTACAGCATGATCGTTTCACCCGAGATCAAGAAGCCGGAAGATTTAAAAGGCAAAAAGCTTTCGGTCAGTCGTTTTGGATCCAACTCGGATTATGCGACCCGGAAGATTCTTCTGAAGTGGGGTCTCAAACCCGATATTGATGTCGCGGTGCTGCAAATTCCCGGCGGTCAACCCGCGCGAATGGCGGCGATACAGTCCAAAGTTGTTCACGGCATGGTCGCGCAGCCGCCGGTGACCAGTCTCGCGCGCAAGTTTAACCTCAGCATTATCGCGGAACCGGAGGATTTCGGCGGCGCGTATCCGACTACGCCCGTCGCATCGCGCATTTCTTACATTCGCGAGAAGCGCGAGACCGTGCGAAAATTTACCCGCTCTCTGCTCGAGGGCATTCATCTCTACAAAACCAATAAGGACTTCAGCAAAAGGGTGATTGCTAAATACGTCAAAACCAACGATAACGACGCGCTCGAAGACAGTTACCAGTATTTTTCCCGACTTGTGCCGCAAAAACCCTATCCTTCACTGGACGCGGTTAAAGAAGCCCTCACCGAGCTCGGCGAGAAAGATCCTAAAGTCCGATCAGCGAAAGCCGAAGAGTTCGTGGACATGAGCATCATCAAGGAATTCGACGATAATGGCTTCATCGATGGGCTGTACAAGAAGCGGTGAGCCGGAACCATTAAGAACAATCTTGGTCTCGCTACGGTTCGGACGTCGTCCGTCATTGTTCGCCCTGATTATTTCTCAATAGGCGTAAACCATGTGCCCGGTTTATGTTGTCAAGCATGTTGCCGATCCCTACCCCTTGTCTCCTCTCCCACTAGGAGAGGATTAAGGTGAGGGCGCGTTAAGTATCATCGAACTCTCTCTCACCCATTCCCTCTCCCAAAGGGCGAGGGTTATGGATATTCGCAGAGGATCAGCCCGCTGCCTGGTTACTATCATGATTCTGTCTTGGTAGATTTCACGACAATATGGAACGGGTGAAGGTTTTGATCATTCCGCAGGTATTAGACGTGATCCTCGAGCGAATTGCCAAAATCGATCCGCTGATCGATATCATCGACGCGCGCGGGTGGTTCGACGGCGAGCTGCGCAGCACCTGGCCGCAATGGACGGTCGATCGCTATCTTGGCGATCGAAAATATCCGTCGACGACTCTCGAGCAGCGCAACCGCGCGCTGGCTGAGGCAGAGATCATTTTGTTGGGCTGGCCGCCGGTAAAAGATCTCAGATCACGCGCCACGCACCTAAAATGGGTGCATCAAACTCCCGCCGGCGCGAGTAACCTGTTCGATACCGACTTGTGGTGTTCGAATGTTCTCGTGACCACCTCCCGCGGGCTGACCAACAAGCGGCCCATGGCGGAATACGTCCTGGGAGCGTTTCTCCATTTTTCCCGTAGTTTTCACTTGAGCTACCGTGATCGCTGGCGGCATCAGTTTGATCATCGAACTTACGAACCCATCGTTCTCCGCGATAAAACCGTATGCATCGTCGGTGCCGGGGGCATAGGCCAGGAGGTCGGAAGGCTTTGCGCAGCTGCTGGATTGCGTGTCGTCGGGACGCGGCGACGCGCGGTCCAGGAGCAACAGCTGCCGGCGGGATTTGCGCGTCTGGAATCCAGTGAGGCTTTATTTAAGTTGCTGCGGGAGGCCGATTTCGTAGCAATTACGTGTCCATGGACGAAAGAGACCACCCATCTGATCGGCCGCGCCGCTTTTTCCGCTTTGCGGCCGGGTGCCATTTTGGTCAATATCTCCCGCGGTGAGATTATCGACGAAGAAGCGTTGCTCGGTGCGCTGGGAGAGGGCAAACTCAGGGGTGTTGCGCTGGACGTCTATGAGGGCGAATTCGAGCGCCCGCCGGACCGGCGCCTGTGGGATGACGAGCGCGTCCTCATCACGCCGCATGTCTCTGCCGTGAGTGATGTCTCGGAGCACCAGGGCATCAACTTGTTCTGCGAAAATCTCGCCGAATATTTGGCCGGTCGGCCGCTTAAGAACCTCGTGGACTGGCAACGCGGTTATTGACCAACACCGCCTGAATGATTTTCCGACGATACATTTGAAGATCATTCACCATTGCAATACCTACAGACCTTAAGTCTCTGTGGTTGGCGCGCAATGTTCAACTATCTATTCGTTTTAATAAGTGCTTACGATCACGGCTTTTTAGCGATTTTGTAAGTTACCTTGACATTGCTGTACCGGGTCCCTAGCTTGAAGGGTAGCACTCAGGTCACGGTGCAGTGGAGAGAATGACATGGCAGGGAATGATTGGGACATCGTTATTTGGCGTCGCGCGAACGATCTTCTACAGCAAGCGGAGCGGATCCACCGAAATTTTCTTCAAGTGGCGGCGAGTGCTCGCTTCCGTGCAACACAGAGTAGAACGCCGAGTTGGGAACCTCCGGTCAATGTCGTCGAAACCGACGAAAGCTTGTGGGTGATCTCGGCCCTGCCCGGCGTGAGTGCCGAACGAATGGAAGTGCGCATCGAGGGCAGCGAACTGGTGATTACCGGCAATCGGCCACTGCCGAAATGTTGCGAGGACGGCGAGCTCAAAATTTGGGAGATCCCGCTGGGTCGCTTCGAGCGCCGCATCAGGCTCGCCCGCGGCGATAAACGCGTAGCCGTCGGCAAAACAACACTCCAGGATGGTCTTCTCATCATCGAGA
>DATIEH010000407.1:0-6980 GCA_035455905.1 Binatia bacterium
AAATGGGCAAACGTTTTCTGGCATTGCCGGTTTTCTTCCAACGCGGGCCGCGCCAGCGAAATATCTTTCACTGCGCTAGTAAACTCAATCATCCAAGTGAGCTCAAAGGCAAACAGATCGGCGCCTTTCGTTATGGCGCGACGGCGGTTTCATGGGCGCGGGGTTTTTTGCTGGATGAATACGATATCAAAACGACCGACGTCGGTTGGTTCGTGTCCGGGAAAGAGGTCTACATAGCCAATGAGCTGCCCGTAAAAGTCGAACGCTTAGATCCGCCGCCGCCCTTCGGCCAGGAAAAGGAGCATCTCGCCAAACTGCTCGGCGAGGGAAAGCTGGCAGCCGCTCTCGTGGCCGGGGATTCGGGTTATCCTGGACTGTTTGGCGGTGGTGTCCTGCCGAGAATCATGGGGAAGGTGCCAGGCGTGAAGCCGCTCTTCGAAGACAGCGATGAAATTATTCGTTACGTGAAGCGTACTCAGATCTATCCCATCATCCACATCATGACGATCAAAGAAGAAACCGTGGAAAAATATCCTGATCTCGTGGCAAAGTTGATCGAAGCTTTTCGCGAAGCGAACAGACTCGCGGCCAAATTTTTTACGCCGGCACAGGCCGAAGGCTACGCCAAGGAACGTGAAGTTTTGGGATACGATCCTTACTCATGCGTTCTGACGCCTGCGGACAAAAAGTCGCTTCAGGCGCTGAACCGGTACCAAATCGAACAAGGCCTTGTCAAACGAGAGCTTCCCCTCGAAAGCCTTTTCGTAAAAGAAGCCTTTTCGATGTAGGCAGGATGACGTCTGGGCGTCGGAGCTTGAACTGCGAGCTAGCGGGGCGACCTGATTTCCAGTTCCAAACCGTTCGGGTCTTTTACGAAAATCGTTGTCAGTCTTCCCGATTCGTCGCGATTTTCCCGCAAGATCGTCGCGCCTTTTTGCTTGAAATCCGACGCCACCTGATCGATGGCATCCGTGACGTAACCGTAGTGATGAACGCCAGACTCGGTGGCTGATTCCATCAGCTGAATCGATGGCGAACCGGCGATCCTGACAAAGCAAAAACCATAGCCGGCTGCGCCCTTTCTGATGGGTGTGGGATGCCCGCCGAAAAATTTTTCATAGAACTGGATCGAAGCGGCAATGTCCTTGGTATAGATTGCGACATGCTCAAGTTGATAATTCATAACGCTCCTGGCTACACGTGAGCTCGTTTCAGTTTATGTTGATGGCAGCTTTGACTACCGAGTAGTTGGCCATCGCTTCCATGGCCGTATTGATCTCTTCCAGCTTGTAGCTTTTGCTGATCATCTCTTCGAACGGAAAAGTTTTTTTCCTTGAAGCAAGAAAATCGATCGCTTGCAACCAGTGGCGCGGTTCGGCGGAGCGGATCGTGATAAACAGCATTTCCTGCGGCAGCCGTTCTACCGCGATATTTGCCTTACCGCCGGCGCCGATGTTCAAGTAGCGGCCGCCGCCGCGCAGCAAAGTCAATCCTTCGGGCACCGCCATATTGTTCGCGACCTGAATCACGACGTCGGCGCCGCGCCCGTCGGTCTGGTCGCGTACCCACTGGCGACGCTGCTTTTCATCAGTGACTTCTTCTAGATTAAGGACGGCGTCGGCGCCCATACGTTTCGTGACTTCGAGGCGATTGGCTGGCGCGCCGATCACCAAAACCTTTTTGGCGCCATGGTCGCGTGCAACCGCCGTGGCGAAGTTGCCGAGCGGACCACTGCCCTGAATCACCACGGTTTCGTGGCTCTTGATCGCGCCCAGCCGATCGAACCCATGCATGACGGTGCGATAGGCACAAGCGGAGGCGGCCGCCGACGCGGAAGAAACTTCATCGGGAACTTTCACGATCAAGCACTCTTTGGGAACGTACATGTACTCGGCACAGCTGCCGAGCAGATAGGGATGCTGATCGCTGCGATTGTGCCCCCATGAAGCGCGTCCCGGACAAATGCAGGGCTGAAGCGCGACCGCGCAGTAATAGCAGGAGCCGCAAGCGACATAGCTCCACACCACCCGGTCGCCGCGCTTCACGGGATTGCCCAAAATATCGGTGCGCTCGCCGGCGATGTCCTCGACGTACCCGCAGGGCTCATGACCGGTGATGATCGGGAGCGAATCGCCGTCTGAAAGGGGACCATGCCAGCGGTGCACGTCGGTGCCGCAAAGCGTGGATGCCGTGATCTTGATCAACAACGAGCCCGGATCGAGATCGGGAATGGGCACGCGCTCGATGGTTAAAGGTTTGTTATGTTCGGTGATCACTGCGGCGCGACATGTTTCCATCACGGGTTTCCTCTATTGAACGGCTTAAAACGGTTTGAACTTTCTCCTACAGCGGCAGTTTGTAAAACGTCTCAGCATTGCGCCAGAGCATCGCCGCCTTGTCGTCTTCGGTGATTTCGTCGCTTTCCAAAAGCTCTCCGATATCGTGCTTGCAGCTTTCGTGAGTGACCTCGTGCGGAAAGTCGGATGAATAAAGAAACGGCTTGTTGCCAACGGTCTTGATGGCAAACGGCATCGTTAACTCTTCAGTCTCGATGCCGAGGTAAAATCGGTTTTCATCGATCAGTTTTTTGACGTATCGACTCGGATCCTCGCCTTCGCGGATGCCATACTCCCCGTCCGGAATGTGCTGAAAATGGGTTTCGTGCGACGCGTGCAAACGCTCGAGCAATAATAACAGCCATGCGATGCCGCCTTCGAGGAAGGCAATGCGCACGCGCGGGAAACGATCAAATATGCCGTTGTACAAGATGTCGGCGCAATTGATCGTCAGCCCCCACGGATGGCCCAGAGCATGCACAGGCACGTACATATTCAGGTGATCCATGCCGAAACGATCGTGGGCGCCGCCGTGAACGGCTAGACAGCAGCCAAGCCGGTTGGCTTCTTCGTAAACCGGCCAATAAAATTTTGAGCCGAGCGGGTGAGCGAGTCCGTTGGACGGCATCATGGCGCCGAGCATGTTCAGCTCGGTTACGGCCCGACGCAGCTCTTTGGCCGCTTCCTCGGGATCCTGCATGGGCAGAATCGCCATTCCCTTGAACCGTGGGTTAAACTTCACGTAGGCGTCGTAGAGCCAGTCGTTGTACGCCCGAGAGACAGCTACGGCATAGTCGAGGCTGACAATTTTTCCGTACGAAAGCGCTACCGTGGGATAAAGCACCGTCCACTCGATGCCGACGTCGTCGAGGAAATCCAGCCAGCCCTGCGGCCCCACCGGGGCGCGCTGATCTCGCTGTGGCGGGGTTTCGACGGCGCGGCCGCTATGCAGATGATCCAGGGGTGGAAAGATGATGCCTTTACGCGCGGCAATATCTCGATACGGAGCTTCCATGCGGGCGATAATCGCTGCGTTGTCTTCGAAGATGTGACCGTCGCCATCGATGATTCGCGTGCTGAGCTTGGCTGACATTTTTACCTCCTGAAGAGATTGAGACGTCCGGAAGGTGAGAGCCGTTGCCTTCTTATAGGCTCAGTTTCGCGGCTGGATCAAGCGCCGAAGCGAACGCGCTCGCGAGGCCTCGTATATTGAAGGATGTGTTCAAGCCGGATGCAGTTCCGATTCTGTTGCCGTATTGACGCGCGGAAATCCGCTTGTATATCTTGGAGCTGAAAAATGAGCGGGCATATCTGGAGGGGTCATGGCTGAAGAAAGTTCCGAAGAGAAGTTAGCGCGCCTCGAGGCCGAGAATAAAGCTTTGAAGGATCAGATCGAACAGCGCAAGCCCGGGCAGTTGCGCTTGAAGATCAGTGAAAAGGGCGGGCTTTCGGTTTATGGGTTGGGAAGGTTTCCCGTTACGCTTTACAAAGAGCAGTGGAAGCGCCTGCTCGAACATGCGGAGGAAATCAAGACTTTTCTCGAGCAGAACGAGCAACAGCTCAAAACCAAACAATAGCGGGGCGAGCAAGTCGATTCGCGGCTGATTTCGTGACAGCGCTACTTTCGCTGCGGGTCAAAAAAAGTGTCCAAGAGCCTGCGGCGCATGGCTTCCTCGCCACCCGGCAAATTGTCGAATTTCATGGTGTTATCCATCTTGGAGAGAATTTGTCGACCGGTGGTGTCCTCATGCATGGCTTGCAAAATCGCTGCGAGTCGTTCCGACGCTTCTTGCGACAAATCCTTGCGGACTGACACGAGATGACGGGGCAAGAAGTCGGTTTGTGCCAAAACATTCAATCTGTCCTTCTTCTGCGGTTCCAACAAGCTAAAATCATCATCGCTGATCGCGCCTGCCGACACTTGCCTGGCGAGAACAAAGTCCAAGACCTTGTCGGTCGTTCCCGCGAACATATACGTGATTGCGGCAGGCGACGGTTGTGCGATGTTGTCGGTTACGGGCGAAAGCTTGAAGCCATTTCGCTGCAGGAAAAACTTCGGTAAAAAATAGCCCGAAGTCGACTCAGGATCCTCAAAGGCGATTTTCGTTCCGCGCAGGCTCTCGAGGCGGTCGATACCGCCGTCTTTGGCGGTCACGATCAAACTTCGATATTCTGCCAACCCGCCCTTCCAACGGCGCAACAGCACTCGGCCGGCCCCGTGAACTTGGTTGATGACATATGTGGGGTAGGGGCTTTCCATATAAAAATCAACGCCTTTTTGCTCAAGAAGCCTGGCCAACTCGGGCAACGAAGAGACGACCAAAACTTTGCCTTGCGCTCCTGGCGCGGCGAAAATCTTCCGCGCGACATAGGTAACAAACGGCTCAAAGTATTCCGTGATCTCAAGCTGCTGGCTCGCGGATACAAGACCCAAGGTGATCCTGTTTGGCGCAAAGCTGTCTTGCGACCGGGCCAGACCCTGGAAACAAAAGCAAACTCCGAAAAAGATTACGAGCGCCAGGATTGCCCGATAAATTGATCGATGCTGTTTCATGGTTTTAGTGAGGCTCGATTTTCCCCTATTGTTCCTACCCAACTGTATTCGGGTTCGCAAGTTAAAAATCTGCGCACACGAAGGCGTCGTTTCGCAATCTCCGTGTTTAGCACTTAGGGAGCAGTGGGGCGGGTTCGGGTGCGGAATTTCGTGGGAGAGCGGCTATTTTTTGGGAATAATTCGAAAAAGGACGCCAATGGGGTGCGCTTAGCTGATACGGGAATTTCGCTGGCAAATTCCGTCATGAAGCGTAAAATAGCGGGATATTTGCGGTTCTGAAGACCTACGTTTCTATTTTGGCACCTAGGGGCTAGTTGTCCTATATGCGAACACGAGAAAAAGTCATCGTCCTGCTGGTTTTCGCCACTCTGATTCTGGGTGGGCTGATCTTTTTTGCATTCCAAGACAACGAAGTCGAAGCGAATTATTTTCGCTGGGTTCTTGCGGCCAACCTAAAGCAGGCCTTGTCTTCACCAGCCACATTTTTGACGGATGAATTGCCCGCCGGAAGCTTGTTATATGGCGGCCTGACCCTGTTCGCCGTTGTCATGACGCTGGTTTTTTTGAAGATGACTCGGGACAACGAAATTCAAGGGCTGCGCAAACGACTGGCAGAAATAAGAGCGGAAAAGAATGAAACGGACAACCTGCTGCAAGAGGTGGTCTGGAAGGGCAAGCACGAGCGCCAATCGAAAGAACTTTTGAACCACGATCTCGAGAGCAGCATCGAGAAAATCGAAACTCTCATCGGTCAATTAAACGCCAAGGAAGAGCAGCTCAAATCGCGCGACAGCGAACTGATGAGCTTGAAGGGAAGCGGCACGCCGGGCGACTTTTCCGGGCGGGTCGATGGTGTGGGAGCAGAGCGTCTGCTTCGTGAAGAACTCAAAAACAAAGACGAGCTGTTGCAAGCCAAGGATGCAGCCGTCAAGGACCTCGAGCAGCGGTTCAGCACGAAAACACGGCTATGGGAAAATCAATTACGCGAAAAGGATAATCTTCTAAAGAGCCGTGAAAGTGAACTCGGAGCCTCCAATAACGAGATCAGCGAACTCACCCGACGACTGGAAGATTTAGAAAGCGCCAAGCGCCGAGCGGAAACTCTGCTCGAAACAGAGTTGAAAAAAACCAAGGAGGTTCTCCAAGCCAACGATCAGGCGATTCGTGCGGAAGAAAAGCGCTTTGGTGAAAAATTCAAAGCTCTGGAAAGCCAGCTCAGCGAAAGAGACAAGCAGCTCAGAAGCCGCGAAGCGGAGCTCAGCGGTTTTCGACAACAACTAAGCCAGTTCGAATCAGCGCGTCAGCAGAGTGAAGCCCGACTTCAGGAGGAGCTGCGAAAATCCGAGGACGAGCGCCATGCCAAAGAGCGGCTCCTGGTCGAAACGGAGCAACGGCTCAACGGAAGCCTCCAAGGCTTGCGGAACTCTCTTGGCGAGAAGGACGTACTGCTCCAAGTCCGCGATAACGAGCTAGCGTCGCTCAAGTCGGAAGTCAGAGCGATTTCTCTGAGATTGAGCGAGATGGCGACTGCCAAAGTTCGAGTAGAAGAAGCCCTGCACGAAGAGCTCAAAAGAACGAAACAACAATTTGAGGCGGAGAAAGACGGTTACCAAAAGATTGTCGAACAGCGTGAAGGCCAAATGCAGAGCCTCAGCGCCGAATTGGCGAAACGAGAAGCGCTGCTACAGCAGAACTCCACGCAAATCGAGGCGCTGAAGCGCGAGGCAGAGAGTTTTTCCGCGAGTCTGAAAGAGCTGAGCGCAGCCAAACAGCAAAGCGAAGAGTCACTCCGGGAACGATTGAAAAAACAGGAAGCCGATTGGCAATTGAGAAATAGCTCCCAGCAAGAAATAGAAAAGCGCTATGCCAGTGAACTTCAGGCGCTCAACACGCAGCTGAGCGAAAACACCGATCTTTTGAGTGAGCGTGAGCAGGAAATCAAAGCACTCAAATCTCAGCTCGGCTCACTGACCGAGCAGCTCGGCAAGATCGGCTCAGCTAAGGAACGGGCGGCGACCCTCCTGCAGCAAAAGCTCAAGGCGGAAAAAGCGGGTTTGCAAGCCAACGATTCTGCCGTCCGGCAGCTCGAA
>DATIEH010000408.1:0-8168 GCA_035455905.1 Binatia bacterium
GGCATGCTTTTGGCCGACGCGCGCATCGACACCTCGAAAACTTTTGTGGGGATTCTGAACGATCAGACGGTGCCGGCGATGGCGCAAATTTATCGCGCAATGGAACGCGATGCCTCAGATTCACTGGCGAAGGAATTTGGCACCCGGGATATTTTTTTCGAGCGTCACGCCGAATTGCGCTACCGCGGGCAGCGGCACAATATCAAGGTCCCCGTTTCGGGATTGAAGGACGCGGAACAGATCCGAATCGCCTTCGAGCGCGATTACAGGCGGCGCTACGGCCATGCGGATGCTAAAGCGCCGGCTGAATTTCAGGCGCTGCACTTGTCCGCTTTTGCGCGGCTCAAGCAGCCGGAAATTGCGCGTTTGCCGCGCGCGGCGAGGAAAGCTCAACAACCGACGACTCGGCGAGTCTATTTCGGCGGCGCTGGGGGTTGGGTCGACGCGAAGATTTATAATAGGGATGCCCTCGAGGCGGGTTTTACTGATGCCGGGCCGACCGTTATCGAAGAATACGGCTCGACCACCGTGGTCTGGCCCGGCGATCGATTCGAGATCGGTGAGCTACGGGAGATCCGGATTCAGTGCGCGGCGAAGTGACGTGCCGACGCGCAAAGGTGCTTCTCGCATTTGCGATGCAGTCTCTGGTGGAGACACTGCGTCGTAATATGTCATTTCGAGCCAGCGGCGGAAATCTTTGGCGACGTCTAAAACCAAGATCTCTCGCTGCGCTCTCGTGCGCATCGTGACAATCTGCGACAAAACAAAGGTAAAACCGGCGTAACAATTCTCGGACGATGAAACGCTCATGAGCGGAAATTCGAAATCAAGCGCGAGGAGCTCTTCGGTCGATCCGATCACGCTCGAAGTGATTCGCCATGGTTTGGTCTCGATCACGGATCAGATCGATGCGAACATTTCCCGCACTGCCTTCAGCCCCTATATTTATGAATACAAAGATTTTGCCGTAGGGCTTGTGAGCCCGGAGGGTGAACTCGTTGCGCAATGCACCGGCGGGATGCCGGTGTTTGTCGCCGATTCGGTCGGCATGGCGGTGCGCGACGGACTGGCTGTGTACGGCCGCGCGCGTTTGCACTGGGGCGATGTCATAGTGTGCAACCACGCTGCGGTGCAAGGACAGCATCTCAACAATACGGTGATGTACACGCCCATTTATGCGGGCAAGGATCTGGAAACGCTAATCGGCTTTTTTGCCATCAACGTGCATTGGATCGACATCGGCGGAATCACACCGCGCTCCAGCGATATTTTCATGGAAGGTTTGCAACTGCGTTCGATCAAGCTCTGGTCCAAAGGCGAGCCGATTCAAGAAGTCTATCGGATTATCGAGAACAATACGCGGTTCCCGGTGGAACTCCTCGGTGATATCGCGGCGCAGCACGCCGGCTGTGTGCTCGGCCGGGACTTGGCGCAACAATTGGCCGATAAGTATGGGGTCGAGACATTTTTCGCCGCAGTGAAAACGATTCTTGACCAGAGTGAAGCCGCGTCTCGGGCTAAGATCCGCGCGATTCCGGACGGCGAATACCGCTACGAGACATTTTTCGACAACGACGGCGAATCGGACGAACCTCTTCCCATTAGGGTGAAGGTCATTATCGCCGGCGATGAGATGACGATCGATTATTCCGAAATCGCCGCCCAAGTGCGCGGCTGCATCAATTCAGGTTATTACGGCGGCGGCCGGACCACCGCCCGGGTGGCGTTCAAGTATCTGATCGCTCATGACGAAGCGGCCAATGAGGGCACCTTTCGTCCGCTCGAGCTTATTTTGCCGGAAGGCAAAATTCTGAGCGCGGAGCCGACCGCGCCAATGGGAAACTATTCGCAGTCGTTTCCGACCGTCATCGATGCGGTCATCAAAGCAATGGAACAAGCACTGCCGGAACGTGTTACCGGCGCGCATTTCGGAACTTTTTCCGGTGTCCGGTTTCGCGGTAAGCGGGACACCGGCGCGCCGTTCGATTGCCACGACAGCGGCCACGGCGGCTGGGGCGCGTGTGCAACCCACGATGGCGCCGGTCCGTTTCGCACGATGGCACACGGCGATACGCGCATCATTCCGATCGAATTGCTGGAATCAATGTATCCCTACCGCATTCTCGAGTTCAGCTTACGTGAAGATTCGGCAGGCGCGGGCAAGTTTCGCGGCGGCTTAGGCTTCCGAAAAAAATACCAGATACTCAGTCCCTGCGATCTGCAGGCAATGTTCGATCGGGTCAAATATCCGCCTTGGGGCGTTCAAGGCGGCAAGAGCGGCAAGTCCGGTCAAATCACGGTGGAAAAGCGCTCGGGCTGCAAGGAAATTGTTTATAAGAGCAAAGGCTATCCGTTGGAAGCCGGCGACGTCATCATGGTGGAAACGGGTGGCGGCGGGGGCTACGGCCGAGCGCAGGAGCGTCTGCGAGAACTTGTCGAGCGTGACCTGCGGCGCGGCTACATCTCAGCGGAGGCGGCGGCCAAAGACTATGGTGTTTAGACGTCGAGCAGCCAGCCGTTTAATGGCAGCTCCGAGTCGGGCCGCCGCTGGCGGCGAAATACCGAACTACGACGGAGTTGAGCTGGCCTCGAAAAAGCGCGCGGCGGCGACGGCGTCGAGGGCGGGAGAAAAGAGAAAGCCCTGGCCGAATTCACACCCGAGCTCCTTCAGAATGGCTGCTTGATCGGAAATTTCTACTCCTTCGGCAACCACCTGCATGCCGAGAATCTGCGCCAGAGCCACGATCGTCCGAATGATTTCGTAGGGCCGCTTTTTTCCGGAGTCGTTGCTAAAGCCGGCGCTCAATCGATGTACGAATGAACGATCGATTTTCAAGACATCGATGGGAAAGCGATGGAGGTAATTGAGCGAAGAAAATCCCTTGCCGAAGTCGTCCAGGCAAAGCTTGATTCTACGCTTTCTGAGTTGCGCGAGAGTGTACGAGGCGACGCGAGTGTTCTCCGCCAGAGCGCTTTCGGTGATCTCAAGGCGCAGATATTCAGGATCTAAACCGGTCTCTTGGAGAATATGATCAAGCTGATCGATCAAATCGCGATGGGATAACTGCTTGCTGGAAACGTTGACGCTGACAAAAAAATCATCGCTCAAGCGGAAGCGTGTTCGCCAATCGCGCAGTTGCGCGCAGGCTTGCCTGAAGACCGATCGACTCAAGGGTGTCACGAGTCCCGTCTCTTCGGCAAGCGGAATGAACCGCGCCGGAGGAATTGCACCGCGGCCGTCGTGATGCCAACGGGCGAGCGCTTCAAAGCCGGCAAGCCTGCCGGTGTCCAACGACATAATCGGCTGATAGTGCAGCTGGATCTGCTGCCGTTCGATCGCCCTTTTCATGTCGATTTCCAAACGCATGCGATCGAGGGCGCGCGCGTGCATTTTGGCGTCGAAAATCTGATAGCCCAAACGGCGAGTTTTCGCCTGATACATGGCCATGTCGGCATCGCGCAAGAGGTCTTCGGGATTTTCCTCACCCGTAAGACTGAGTGCGATGCCGATGCTGCCGGTGATCGATACTTCGTTGCCGTCGAGCACCAAAGGATCGGCGAGCCGCTCGAGTACCCGTTCGGCGACGCGAACTGCGTCTTCCGGACCGCGCACCTGCTCGAGGAGGAGAGCGAATTCATCGCCGCCCAAGCGCGCGACGGTGTCTTCTTCGCGAGTGCATTCCACCAGCCGCTGTGACATTTCGATCAGCAGCTTGTCACCGGCGCTGTGGCCCAGACTGTCGTTAATCACTTTGAATCGGTCCAGATCCAGGAATAAGAGCGCAAAGGGATGATGCCCGTGCCGTTTTGCCGCCGCATTGAGCCGAAGCAGGTTATCCAAAAACAGTGTGCGATTGGGCATGCCCGTGAGACCGTCGTGAAAGGCGCTGCGCTTGAGTTCCAACTCGACGCGTTTGCGTTCGGTGACATCGATTACCGAAACGAGCAATCCGGTGCCGGTCGGCGTGTGAATCGGGTTCAGACCGATTTCCACCGGGAACTCAGTCGCGTCTTTACGCAGACCGTAGAGCTCTTGGCCGCGGCCCATCCAATTGACTTGCGCCTGGGTCAGGCAATTCGCGGACGGATGTGGCAGAACGCTGCGAAACTTTTCTGATACCAGCAGCTGGAATGGGCGGCCCAGCAGTTCTTCGCGTCCGTAGCCGAAGATCTGCTCGACATGGGCATTCAGGAGCACGATCCGCCCCTCCTGGTTCAAAATTAAAATTCCATTGGGGGCTGACTCGACCGCAACGCGAAACTGCTCCTGTGCCCAGGTTCGTTCGTTGATTTCTATTTGCAATGCGTCGAACAAGCGAGCGATCTCTTCGGTTCCCTCCCGCACACGATCCGCCAGATCATCGTGAGCTCGCTGCAAAGTCTCCCGGATCTGCATGTCGCCGGTCATGTCGCGCAGAAAACAGGTGAACAGGAGTTCGTCTTTCGTCCGTAGCTCACTGAAGGTGACCTGGACCGGTAAAATTCTGCTATTTTGCCATTTCGCAACAGCTGTCTGGGGTTGTCCCGCCGAAATGGATAGAGGCTTGCCGCTGGGGCTGGTAATAAACTCATCGAGTCTCTTGCGAATGACCTCGTCAGATTTCGCGCACAACAATTCTTCGGCCGCCGGATTCATCGATTCAATTCGGCCATTGCCATCGATAGTCAAAATTCCAACGGGAGCGCCGGCGAGCAGCAATTGGTTGCGCAACTGGTTTTCTAAAAGCAGGATGACGTGCCGATAAAAAGCATCACCGTTTCTCTTCTTATCGGTAATGTCCCGCACCAACATCCATATTTTTTGCGCTTTTCCGTATCTGTTGTTCTGTAGCCATTTCTTTATAGCCACCGGGAATACGGTGCCGTCTTCTTTGACCAGCTCGATTTCATACTCGTCCGTGCTGCCCCGTTCGAGCACGTCGGCGCTGCTAGCGATCTCTTTCGAGCGCCATTTTTCGGAGACCAGGGTGGAGAACTTGCGATGCTTGATTTTTTCCGGACCCGACCGAAGCAAGTTGGCGAGGACCGGATTACAATCGATGATTCGGCCGGTGAGATCGGTTTCAACGATGCTCAACGCGACCGAGTCGAGCAAAGATTTATAATGTGACCATCTTGTGCGCACTCCGTTGCCGTTTGTGCTTCTAGGGCGCGTGCTCCTGGCCACAGAAGGAAATATTTTTGTCGTACGTTTGGCTTTTTTCATTCGACACCTATGGAAGGGACTATTTTGGGTTGAAAAATTTTATGAAAAAGCAGGTTTACGTTGCCGGCGCAGGGCGGTTCCGGCAGGATCTTCCGAGATGCACCAAAATGCCGTCGAGAAGGTGTGTTTTTAGTCTTCTGCTGGCCGTATTTCATCCGCAGCAGGGTTACTAGGCGTGCGGCAGTCATCAGCGATCAGCGAGCAATTTTGTCAGAGAACCCGAGCTGGCATTCAATGTTGGACACCATGGAATTCGGACAAAATGATATTTTTGGCCGCATTCGAGAATTTTGTGTCACGTCAAACGACTGCGCGCGGTCACCCGTTTGAACAACGCCCCAAGGTTTCCTTGCAAGTAGCAACCGGGGTGCCAGAGGGGACAAAATCGGGCGCTTTGCCAAAATGGCAGAATGCTTAGTTGGCAGTTTTTTTAACTAAAAGGGTGAAAGGCGTCAGAGGAGTGTGCTACGAATCCGGAGCGATCAGGACTCGTCTGCTGAACGGGAGATAGCCGCGTTGGGCGCGGCTATGCTCCCAGCATTCTCGTGCTTAGGTTCGGCCTTCGGCCGTGCGGATCGCCTGCCACAGTTTCGGCGCTGTGTAAGGCATGTCGATATGTTCGATGCCAATCGGTGAGAGCGCGTCCATGACCGCATTTGCCACAGAGGGCGGTGCGCCGTTGGTGCCGCACTCGCCTACTCCTTTAACACCGATCGGGCTGAAAGGATTCGGCGTGATCGTCTCGCCCAAAACCATCGGGGGCATGTCGCCGGCGCGCATGATCGCATAGTTCATGAACGTGCCGGTCTGGACTTGGCCGTCGCCGTCGTAAAGCATCTGCTCGCGTTGCGCCTCGCCGAGTCCCTGGGCGACGCCACCGTGAATCTGGCCTTCGACGATCATCGGGTTGATGACAACGCCGCAGTCATCCACCAACACGAGTTTCTCGATTGTCAATCTGCCGGTATCGCGATCGATGCTGACGAACGCGACGTGGGTGCCAAAACCCCAAGCTTCACGCTTGGGATCGAAGAAGACGGTCTCTTGAAGACCGATTTCCATGTCTTTGGGAAGTCTACCGCTGTACGCCGCCGCGGCGATCTGCCGCCAGGAAATTTTTTTCTCCGGGACACCCTTAACGGCGAAGCCGCCGTCGGCTTGAACGACATCATCCGGTGCGGCTTCGACGAGGTGTGCCGCGATGCGTTTTGCTTTTTCAATGACGCGCTGCGCTGCAATGGCTAAAGCGCCGCCGCCGACTACCGCGCTACGACTGCCAAACGTGCCGGTGCCTTGCTGGCTCACATGGGTGTCGCCGTGCAGAATGGTCACATCATCGGGGGAGGTTTTCATCAGTTCCGCAGCGATTTGTGCCCAGGAAGTTTCATGCCCCTGGCCATGGGAGCTTGATCCCGTAAGCACGGTGACCTCACCGGTGCGCTCGACTCGAACCGTGCCGCTCTCGAAACCGGCGCCGCCGCTCGGTTCAACAAAAGTGGAGAAGCCAACGCCGACCAGTTCACCGCGCTTGCGCCGTTCGTCGCGCTGGCGCAGCAGATTATCATAGTCGGACATTTTGAGCGCTTCGCGGAGCGGCTTTTCATAATCGCCGGAGTCGTATTCGACGCCCGTCCCCGTAGTGTAGGGGAACTGATCGGGACGAATAAAATTCTTTCGGCGAATCTCTAGGCGATCCATGCCCAAAACCGCGGACGCTTTATCGAGCAACCGCTCGATATTCAGAACCGATTCCGGCCGGCCAGCACCGCGATAAGGACCCGTTGGACAGGTATTCGTGAAGACGGCGACGATTTCGACCCGCACATCCTGTATTTGATAGCTGCCGCACGCCATCCCGAGCATGCGCTGTGGCGGTCCGGCGGTGCTCGAATGGAGATAGGCGCCGAGATTGGCGACGACTTTGACCTTCAGGCCGAGAATCTTCCCGTCTTTTTTGAGCGCCATCTCGGACGTCATCGCCTGGTCGCGGCCCTGAATTGTCGTGAGGAAATCCTCGCTGCGCGTCGCTACCCACTTGATCGGCTTTCGGAGTTGCAGCGCGAGATAGCAGGCGACAATGTCTTCGCGATAGACGGGACCTTTGCTGCCGAAGCCGCCGCCGACGTCGGGCGCAATCAGATGGATTTTGTGCTCGGGGAAACCCAATACATTGGCGATCTCGGCGCGCGCACGATGGGGTCCCTGGGTCGAAAGCCAAACCGACAAGGTTTTGCCGAAGGGATCCGCGCTCGCTACGATGCCGCGCGGTTCCATCGCCAGAGCGACCTGACGCGGACTCGCAATGTGCATGGTAAAGATATGATCCGCTCCGGCAAATGCCTTTTCGACGTTACCGCCGTTCTTGGTCAGCGTGTAACAAATGTTGCTGTCGATCTCTTCGCGCGCGAGCGGTGCGCCAGGCTTCAATGCATCTTCAGCATTGGAGACGGATGGCAGCGGTTCGTATTCGACTTCCACCGCGTTCGCCGCATCTTCCGCCTGAGCGCGCGTTTTTGCCACCACCGCAGCGACCGGCACGCCGACGCAATGAACCGCGCCACGTGCCAATACCGGATGGGGCGGTGTCTTCATGTTCGGCAGCATTTGCGATGACGAAAGATTGAGTCTGTCGCTGAGATCATTGCCGGTAATCACGGCTTCCACACCGGGCATGGCTTTGGCCTTTGCAACGTCAATAGACAAGATTTTGGCATGCGGATAAGGACTACGCTGAAAACCTAGGTGCGCCATCCCGGGCAACTGGATGTCATCGACGTAACAGCCTCTGCCGGTAAGCAGTGGCGGGTCTTCGACGCGCTTCAACGAGGCGCCGATGAGTCCGTTGGGCGTGTGCTCGGTGGTCATGATTTTACCTCTACAATATCGATCCCACATTTTGCTTCCTCTCCCGCTTGCGGGAGAGGATTGAGGTGAGGGTATTGTTTACCCGAGTGCCTTCACC
>DATIEH010000409.1:0-4340 GCA_035455905.1 Binatia bacterium
ATCGTCGGTAAACGAGTCGTTGGCGAGATCAACTTCGGCTGCGGAGAATGCGCTGCCTGTCAGCGCAATCTCGAGCGCCATTGCGCGCGCCGAAGAGTGATGGGAATCCTCAATGCGCATGGCGCGTTTGCCGAATACGTCAGCGTCCCTGTCAAGAATATTCACGTCGTGCCTGAGAATATCGGTGATGAAGAAGCAGTGTTCGTCGAACCGTTGGCGGCGGCATTCGAGATTTTAACGCAGCTTCAGCTTACGCCGCAGGATCAGGTGCTGGTGCTCGGAGATGGCAAGCTCGGGAATCTTTGCGCCCAAGTGTTGCAGCTTGCCGGCGCGAACGTAACCGCGATCGGAAAGCATTCGGATAAACTGGCATTACTCGATAACGTCGGTGTCAGAACAGTGCTGCTGGAAAAGTGGCAGCCGCACGCGTACGACATCGTCGTGGAAGCGACTGGGTCGTCATCTGGTTTGGAGCTGGCGCTCAGCGCTGTACGCCCGCGCGGAACCTTAGTGCTCAAGAGCACCATTGCCGGAAAGCATCAGGTCTCGCTCGCGCCGGTGGTGATCAACGAAATCAATGTGATCGGGTCGCGTTGCGGGCCGTTCCCCCGGGCGCTCGCGGCCTTGGCCGC
Source organism: Binatia bacterium (assembly GCA_035455905.1). Taxonomy (GTDB): domain Bacteria; phylum Desulfobacterota; class Binatia; order UBA9968; family UBA9968; genus DP-20. The sequence goes on from DATIEH010000409.1 coordinate 633, forward strand.
AAAGCAGATTTCTGTCACGCCTTCGATTGAGAAAATCTATAACCTGAGTGACGGCGTGTTGGCAGTGGCACACGCTGGCAAGCCGGGCGCGCGGAAAATATTATTGCGGCCGTGAGCTTCGCGCGCTTCAGAGCTGCTGCAACGCAGCTTGGCTTGATCGAATTGCAAAATCAGCCTCGTTGACATCGAACTGCACTGAACCTAGGTTTAATGCGTATGTCAACGCTGAGGCAAATCGTTGCGTCTGCGCTGGTAATGCTAGTGCCTGCTTGCGCGTCATTTCAGACCGCGGGACAGGTTCAGGCCGGCCGCCGAGCGCTACTGGTCAACGACTCCGAAGCCGCTTTGCCGTATTTTTTGGAAGCGGCAAAGGGCGATCCAAATTACGTCTACATCTCGGAAGATTTCCGCGAGGGAATCTGGACGTATGTCGGGCGCACGCAATATGCGACGAAACGATATCAAGATGCGCGACAGTCTCTCGAGCACGCACTGGCAAATGATCGAGATGACAATATGGCGCGGCTTTACTACGGCCTTACGCTTGTCCGTCTAGGCGATAGCGCGCGCGGCGTGAAGGAAATCGAGAGCGCCATGCAGGGAATCCATGATTGGCTCGAATACATGGAGCGCACCCGGCCGTTTCAAGCATTTTGGGATCCTCTGCGTGAGATCCGCAAGACCATCGAAAACGATCTCGATAGAAGTCCCGGTAAAGACGTGGGTCGCGAGAATTTGATCGCGGATGCGGAGTGGCTAGGAAATAGGATGGAAACGGAGATTGAAAGGGTGCGCCAAGACGAACGCCGACAATACGAGCGCGACTTCGAACACCGGCGTGGTCCTTCAGTCGGAATTGGCGTCGGGTTCTAAATTAGACGAGAACTGGCCAATTTTGCGCTTTCCATTCGGTGCGTTGCACTTAGCGTTCACTTCGTAGCGGAAATTTCCTGCGCAGCCTACAGTTCTTCTCAGACACTCTTCTATTTCGAATCTCAGTTTTGATAGCCGACCACGATCTCGCTTCACTAATGACATGGACGCATTCGGGGAAAATTAGGAAGGTTGTGGAAAAGCGCTGTCGCTCTCTCCGAGCCGGGGCAGGCTAGAAGATTGTCCTCGGTCAATTCCGGTCTATCAACCGAAACCTTTCTGGCACTGGCTTTGCTGTTTGCAGACGCGGTTTTTACCCAGAAATTTTTTAATCTATCCAGGCTCACGATAGCCGAGGAGGTCACGATGGCGCTATGGAATCAACCGACACCGGAAGAAACGAGTGAAAAACCAGCTGATCGGCCGCCAGTCATGCCAGCTGCACCCATGCAAAGCGCGCCGATATTACAGCCGAAGCCGACCATGGTGAACGTGGGGCGGGAGCGAGACGAGACGATATTCGGCTCGGGAGTAACAATAGAAGGTAAAATAGAGGGCGACGCGAATGTCCGAATTGCCGGGAAGTTCAAAGGAGATATTCAGATCAAAGGTGATCTGAATATCGAAAAAGGGGCTCACCTCGCGGCAAAAATTCATGCCGGTAATGTGACGATCGGCGGCGAGTTGGAAGGCAATGTGACTTCGACGGGCCAGGTGAAACTCTTAGAATCGGGTCAGCTGATCGGTGATCTCAAGGCAAATACGTTGACGGTTGCGGCGGGTTCGCGCATGCGCGGCCATGTCGAGTTCGGCTGGAGCGCAAGTGAAGCGGCAAAATTCGTCAATGGTCGCACGCACGACGACAAGAAGATCGAGAAAAACGGGAATGCCGGATGAGGCTCGCGCGGATTTCAGCCGGCGACGCGCGCATCTGCCCGCACTGTAAAGCGCACATTCTTCAGAGTGCCAGTTCCTGTCCGATCTGCCGGCACGTGTTGAAATTCAACTCTGCGGAGGGCGAACCACAGCGACTCCCAGCGACCACGTGCCCGCTTTTCGTGGAAGGCACACTCGCTCATCCCGAGCCGGGAGAGCCTTTGGAATATCAAGTTTTGATGGAAGTCCGAGACGAAGCGGGGAAACTGCTTTCGCGCCAGTGCGTTGGTGTCGGAGCGCTCCGGCAAGGAGAACGGCGGGTGGTTTCTTTGCAAGTCGAAATGTCTCCAGCGCTCAGTTCCAACTGATCAACGCAGTATCGACTAAGACTTTGCCGAGCGCGCGGTGATTTTGTCAGGCCGTGCGTACTCGGCGATCATCGCACGATCAAAATTAGCGAATTATCCGACTGAGGCGAGAATCGGTTTTAACGGCGCGGCGACGCCTTGGGCAATCCGGTGCATTCCCGCGTCGTTCGGATGAACGTTGTCGGTTACCAGCAGAAAAAGCGGATCATCGATCAGAGTAAGGCCATCGAGGAAGTAGAGATTGGAATCCGATTGTTGCCGCCGGCGCACGACGCCCGCAATGCCGTCACGGTAGAGATCGGGTCTCTCACCATTTTGATTACCGCCGCTTTTCAAGTCGGCGCGATTCAAAATCGGAGTAATGCAAAGGATCGGTTTACTTGGCGCCGCGGCACGGATGGTAGTGAGATACGCATCATATTTCGCCGCGTAGTGGGCTGCAGTTTCCGGTTGGCCGGCCGAGTCGACGCCAATCAGCGAGTTCGTTCCGATCATGATCGTCAACACATCCCAATCGGTGCGGCTTGCGATCGTCTGCGCGATGACATTGTCCGCCCAAGCGCTCCCGCCAAAGCCATAATTGAGCGGCACGCAACCGAGCTGCTCCGAGATTTGCCAGGGATAAGTCTCGCGCGGGCTGGTGACGCCGTGCCCGTGAGTGATCGAGTCGCCGTGAAACAAAACACGCGGGCGGCGATCGGCCACGGCGGCTTTCAAGGTCGCTCTGGACTCGATGCCGATCCCGTGAATGATGATTTCTCCGTTGCGATAATAAAATGGCAATAGCACCTGAATTTCGCTTTTGCCGGACATTTCCGGATCAGCGTATAAAGTGACATCCTGTTGCGTGAAAACGGTGAGTGCCGCAACGCTCGAGACGTATTTGCCGTCACGATAAACCGAGAAAAAAGCCGGCCGGGATCGTTCCCATCCGATTGCTGGATTCTCGGGCGCATCGGGCGAATCAATCAAGGTGATGCGCAAAGCGACGGTTTTGGAGTCGGTGCGAAAGCGCAGTGCAACGCCCGCCGCTGACTTACCGCGACGCGCCGTCCGTGGCGGCCATCGATCGCGCCAGAGCTTCGGCACTCGGACCGGCTGAAGGCCGCCGTCTCGCGGCTCCCAATCGGCAACATTGAGCCACTCGAAGCGATCATCAAGCGCGGCAAGCCATTGGATCTGACTGGTCTGTTCCATCGTTATTAGTTTTACGTCAGTGGACATCATGGCCGCCATGCGGCTATTCGAAAATCAGCGCTCCCGTTTCACAGCTAAAGAAATGAATTTGCTTGGGCGTAGTTGCGCTTTTGTGGCACTTACATGCCCAATGCCGGAATAACTTTGGTGCCGAAGTTTTCGATCGAGCGCATGACTTGCTGATGCTGCAAACCACCGAAGCTAAACATTCCGACCAGAGTGTCCGGTCGCGCAATTGCGATCATCTCCCGTGCTTTTGCAATCACCGTCTGTGGGCTGCCAATCAACGATGTGCCCCATTCGTTCATTTTTTGAACCGTCAGCCCGCCAGGGAAATAGGGATAGCGTTCGGTGAATTTTGGCAGGCTTTCAGGAGAAACCTTATCGCCGCGCC
>DATIEH010000410.1:0-8828 GCA_035455905.1 Binatia bacterium
GATCGGCAAGGCATGCCAGGGTTTCCGAGAATTCTCCAAGGTGTCGCTCAAGCTTATCGCGAGCGACCTGCCGACGTCGAAAAAAGCGTCGGACAAATTCTCGAGACGTTGCATCGCATGGCGGAATCCCGGCCGGCCGAGAAAGATTTTGCTCCCGGGATTATCGGCGATAGTTGCGAAAAAATTGCCCGCGCTTACGACTCGGAAAACGGCGGCCTGGGACAGGCGCCGAAATTTCCCAACCCGGGGGTGTATGAGCTCTTTCTACGCTATTACGCTGAGAATGGCGAAGAGCGTTATCTGACGATGGTCGCGCATACGCTGAGTAAGATGGCGCAAGGCGGTATCTACGACCATGTGGGCGGCGGGTTTCACCGTTACTCGGTCGACGCCAAGTGGCTGGTGCCGCATTTCGAGAAGATGCTTTACGACAACGCGCAGCTTTTACGCATCTACAGCCAGGCGTACGTGATCACCCGCGAACCACTCTATAAATCGGTCGTCGAAGAGAGCGCGCGCTACCTGTTGCGCGAAATGCATCACCCTGAGGGCGGTTTCTATTCTACCCAGGACGCGGATAGCGAGGGCGAAGAGGGAAAATTTTTCGTCTGGACCGCGGCTGAAATCGATGCATTGCTCGGCGTCGAAGACGCCGAAGTCTTCGGGCGCATGTACGACGTCACCGAGCAAGGCAACTTCGAAGCGAAAAACATTCTTCATCCGATTTTAACCGTAGATCAGGCGAGCAAGTTTTTCCGCAAGGAAAAACCGGAAATCGAAGCTCTGGTGGTTCGGGCCAAGGAAAAACTCTTCGCTGCGCGCGAGCAGCGGATCAAGCCGTTCCGCGACGAGAAGATCATCACGGCATGGAATGGATTGATGCTTTCGGGGTTGGCCGAAGCGACCAAGATTAGCGGTGAATCGTCGTGCGTCGAAGCCAGCCGACGCACGGTCGAATTTATTTTCGGCAAAATGTTCCGCGATGGCTATCTGCTGCACGTTTATAAGGATGGTCAAGCGAAGCTCCGCGGCTATCTCGATGATTACGCATTTGTCGCCCTCGGCCTGCTCGATCTCTATGAAGTTTTGTTTGATCGATCATTGATCGAGCGCGCGATCGAGTTAGCCGATATCATGCTCCGGGAATTTTGGGACGAGCGTGGTGGCGGTCTTTTTTATACGGGAAAGTCGCACGAACCGTTGATCAGCCGCACCAAGCCGGTCTTCGATGCCTCGATTCCTTCCGGCAATGCCATCGCGGCACAATTGCTGCTCCGGCTTTATCACCTCACTGGGGCTGAAGACTATCGCGCCAGAGCCGAAACGATTTTGCGCTCCTACTATGACGCCATGGTGAGCCAGCCGTTTGGGTTCGCGCACATGCTTTGCGCCCTTGATCAGTATCTCCATCCGGCCAAGGAAATCGTGATCGTCGGTGAGAGAAGCGATGCGCGCACGACGGATCTCATCAAAGAAATCCATTCGCTTTATTTGCCGAATAAGGCTGTGCAGCTCTTTGCGCCGGGTCAGTCGCTGGACAAAGTCTCGCCGCTGTTAGCGGGCAAACAGCAGATTGACGGCCGGCCGACTGCTTATGTCTGTCAGAACTTTACCTGTTCGGCACCCGTGACGACCTGGGCCGAGTTGAAGCCTCTGCTAGAACTAACACGGGTTTAGCCTCGCAAATTAGTTCTTTCTATCCCTCAAAAAGCTTTATGGCCGCAGGAAAGAAATTGCCGCGATCCAGAGGGTTCGGTGGCGGGTTCAGCAATTAAAGTAAGATCCTTGGCCTAACGACTCAGGATCTCGACCGACGGGAGTCCCGCAGCCGTGTATTCGAATCTCATCGCGGGATTTCCTCTTGCCAATTACGGGCCGACGGTTTTTCTCGTGATCGTCTGAATGATCCGCTCAAGATCCGGCAAGGTGTAGTATTCGATCTCGATCCGCCCTTTGTTCGTGCGCGGCTTCGGGATCAGCCGAACGCGCGTGCCGAGAGCGCGCTGGAGCTCCTCGATAATCGTTTTCAGATCGGGATCGGTCGCGAGCGGCGCACGCCGGCGTTTTCGTCCTGCGACCAGGTGGCGGACCAGTTTTTCCGTTTCTCGCGTGGACAAACCTTTGGCAATCACTTCTCGGCAGGCAGAAATCATCAATGACTCGGTATGCAAGCCAAGCAACGCGCGCGCTTGACCGGCGGGCAGGTTCCCACCCGATACTTCCTGTTGCACCTCGACCGGCAGCGATAGCAATCTGAGCGAATTGGTGATCGCCGGCCGGCTCTTGGCGACTTTTTCGGCCATCTCCTCCTGACTCCAGTGAAACTCCTCCTGGAGCCGCCGATAGCCGTTGGCTTCCTCGATCGGATTTAAGTCCTCGCGTTGAAGGTTTTCCACCAGCGCGAGTTGCAGAGCCTCATGATCGCTCGCATCCCGGATCACCACCGGCACGTGGCTCAGTCCCGCCTTCATAGCGGCGCGCCACCGGCGCTCGCCCGCGATCAATTCGAATCCGTCAGCCTTGGGGCGGACCACCAGCGGCTGAATAATTCCCTGGTTGCGAATCGAGCCGGCGAGCTCGGCGATTTTCGCCTCATCGAACGACCGGCGCGGCTGGAAGGGACTGGGGGTGATGCGGTCGACCGAAACTTCGAGGGGCGCGGAAGCAGCGCGCGAATCAGGTTTGGGCTCGGTGGCGCTCGGAATGAGCGCGCTGAGCCCTCTACCCAAGCCTTTTTTCGGCATCGACATTGTGCTCTCCACGGCTGATCAACTCCTTTGCAAGGTCATGATAGTCCTGGGCGCCGGTGGACCCGGCATCATACATAGCGATGGGCTTGCCGTAGCTTGGGCTCTCGCTCAAGCGCACGTTCCGGCGAATAATCGTGTGAAATAGTTTGTCGGGAAAGTGGGCGCGAATTTCTTCGACAACCTGGTGCGATAAACGATTACGGCTGTCGAACATCGTAATCACGATGCCTTCCAAGCGAAGCGTTGGATTGAAGCTCTGTTGCACCAGCCGCATGGTTTCTAAGATCGAGCTCAATCCTTCCAGGGCGTAATATTCGCTTTGAATTGGGATCAACAGCGAATCTGCGGCGGTCAGCGCATTAAGCGTCAGCAGTCCCAAGGACGGCGGACAGTCGAGCAGAACATAGTCGTAATTCCCTGTCACGCTGGCGAGCGCGTCCTTCAAGCGATACTCGCGCCGATCACCGGCGACCAATTCGATTTCCGCACCGACAAGATCTTTGGTTGCGGGAATGAGTAAAAGGTCGGGCAGTTCGGTCTCGCACACAACTTCACCGATAACTCGCGATTCGTCGAGCACATGATAGAGGCTCATTGAAAGTGACGCCTTATCGACACCGACGCCGTTTGTGGTATTGCCCTGGGGGTCAATGTCGACCAACAGCGTGCGTCTAGAGTCCAGCGCGAGTGCCGCCGCGAGGTTTATCGCCGTGGTGGTTTTGCCGACGCCGCCCTTTTGATTCGCAATCGCAATGGTGTGTGCCACGAAAACTCTTATATTTCAATCAGTTACGTAAATAATGCCGGTCCAGACATAGTTATCACATTTTAAAAAAAAATAAAAGGAAATTTATCCGTTTCACGTGAAACTCGGGAAGCTTGTGGAGTGCTGGGGTCAGCTACGCCGACTTTTTCTTGATGTAAAATGAAAGTAGGGAAATTGCGGCGGGCGTGATCCCAGGAATTCTCGCGGCCTGGCCTAGGGACTGGGGTCTGATCCTAACCAGTTTTTCGCAGGCCTCGCGGGATAAGCCGCTGATCTTCGCATAGTCAAGATTGGGCGGAATTGTCGCCTGCTCCATGCGGCGGAAACGTTCGACGATAGCAGACTGGCGGTCGACGTAGCCCTGGTATTTGAGCTGAATTTCCGTTTGCGCATCGACGTTGGGTCCGTGATTCGGAATATCTGGACTGATGTCTCTAAGTTGGTTCATGGAAATTTCAGGCCGCCGGAGTATCTGGGCTAGGCTGCACGAACTTCGCAGTGGCGCCGATTCAAAGCGGCGAAGGAGAGCGTTGACCTCTTCGGTGGCTGCAAGTTGATGCGTGTCCAAGTAGTCGCCTAGTTGAGCCACCGCCCGTTTTTTCCCATCCGTTCGCTGCAGCGCGCTCTCACTTGCAAGACCGATTCTCTGGGCAATTTCGGTGAGCCTCAAATCCGCATTGTCTTCACGGAGCAGAAGCCGGTACTCGGCCCTTGACGTGAACATTCGATAGGGTTCGTTGTCCGTCCCCTTGGTGACGAGGTCGTCGATCAGAACGCCAATATAGGCCTGCTCACGCGAAAAAATGAGTGGCTGGCTGCCTCGGAGACTTAAAGCAGCATTGATTCCAGCCATAATGCCCTGAGCTGCAGCTTCTTCATAACCAGTAGTGCCATTGATTTGGCCGGCGTGGTATAGACCAGCGACGATTTTAGTTTCGAGACTCGGTTTGAGCTGGGTGGGCTCGAAATAGTCGTATTCTATAGCGTACCCTGGACGCATAATCTCGGCATGTTCAAGACCTTCTATGGATCGCACCATTTCGATCTGCACATCAAGCGGCAAACTCGTGGACAAGCCATTCGGATAAACCTCGACCGTGTCCAATCCCTCAGGCTCCAAAAAGATCTGGTGCCGGCTCTTGTCCGCAAAACGATAAATCTTGTCTTCGATGGACGGGCAATAGCGCGGACCCCGGCTTTTTATTACCCCGGAATACATCGGCGAGCGATGAATAGCGGCGCGAATGATGTCGTGCGTTCGGCTGTTCGTATAGGTGATATAGCAGGGAACCTGCGGTTGAGTGATTCCGGAGCTGGAAAATGAAAACGGCAGCGGCTGTGGATCTCCATGCTGTACGGCCAACCTGTCGAATTCTATGGTGCGGCCGTCGAGACGCGGGCACGTTCCGGTTTTTAGCCGCCCAGCTTTGAAGCCGAGATTGATCAGGCATTCGCTTAGGCCATGAACTGCGAAATCACCGGCCCGTCCCGCCGAATAGTTCCGATCGCCGATGTGAATCAGACCTTTTAGAAAGGTTCCCGTAGTCAGAATAACCCTGCGGCCGTAAAATTGCTCGCCAATTTGAGTTTCGACGCCCTTAACCCGACCATTTTCGACGATCAACGCTTCGACGCTTCCCTGCCGAACTGTTAGACCTGCGCAGTTTTCCAGGACTCTCTTCATCCGTTGACGGTACAGCGCTTTGTCCGCTTGCGCTCTGGAGGCTCGGACCGCTGGCCCTTTTTTAGTGTTCAGCACTCGAAATTGAATGCCGGTGTCATCGATAGCGCCGCCCATCTCCCCGCCCAGTGCGTCAATCTCTTTGACTAAATGGCCCTTACCGATACCACCGATCGCCGGATTACATGACATTTGACCAATGTGGTCGAGATTCAGTGTCAGCATAAGCGTGCTAACGCCCATTCGAGCCGAGGCTAGACATGCCTCTATGCCGGCATGGCCGGCTCCGACAACGATCACGTCGAAGATCTTCGTATTTTCACTGCTCATGGTTTCACGTGAAACAATTGCGTTCCTACAAAACAGCGGCACTATTTGCCGATACAGAAATTGGAAAAAATCTTGTCGAGGATGTCTTCGCTGTTTATCAACCCAGTGATCTCTTCGAGTGCCTCCCGGGCCTCGTTGAGATCGACGGCGACAAATTCAGCAGCGAAACCTTCACGCAGCGACTCGGCCGCATGGCGCAATGCGTTTTCTGTGCGCTGTAAGGCGCTGCGCTGGCGCAAGTTGGTGATTGCCACCGGTGAAAATTCGATTTCTTTATCCAGAATGAGATTGCGGAGCGCCTGCTTGAGCTCAGGGACGCCTTCCCCGGTTTTCGCGGACACGCGGCAATACTTGGTTGGGCAACCGAGACTTTTCAGACGATCTTCACTGAGCGATTCGGGTAAATCGCTCTTATTGATAGCGATCAAAGCTTTCGCTTCACGAGTCGCGGCCACCAGCTCGCTGTCTTCCGCCGAAAGCGGCAGTGAACCGTCGATGACGACAATCCTGGCGTCCGCTTTTTCCAGGTAGTCGCGGGCGAGGTGCACGCCAATCAGCTCAATCTCATCTGTTGTCTGGTGGATCCCTGCGGTGTCCCAAAGCACCACCGGCAAACCGTCCAGATTGATCGACTCTTCGATCACATCACGCGTCGTGCCGGCGACAGGGGTAACAATCACGCGCTCCTGGCCGAGGAGGGCGTTCAGCAGGCTTGATTTACCGACGTTGGGGCGACCGCAAATACATACTTTAGCGCCTTCACTAAATAGGCGTGCCCATTCATAAGTATCTGAAATATATGATATTTTATCTGTCAGTCCGGCAACTTCTTGCGTCAGTTCCTGACGCTTCAAAAGCTCAATTTCTTCATCGGGAAAATCAATGGCGGCTTCAACTTGGACGAGAAGATTTAGTAACTCTGAACGCAACTCCTCAACCCAATGCGACAAATTGCCACTGGCTTGGTCGAGTGCCAAAGCGGCGCTGCGGTCTGTGCGGGCGCGGACCAGGTCGAGCACCGCCTCCGCCTGACTGAGATCGAGGCGTCCATTTAAGAAAGCGCGCTTGGTGAACTCGCCCGGTTCTGCCTGCCGGGCTCCTTCACTAAGGACAAGTTGAAGCACGCGCCGGGCGATGAACGCGCCGCCGTGGCAGTGAATCTCGACAACGTCCTCTCCTGTATAGCTTCTAGGCTGGCGCATAATCACGAGCAAAACTTCATCGACGGCGCGTGCGGATCTCGGATCGCGCAGGGTACCGTGATAAAGCCGGTGCGACTGCAGCTTACTCTTCTGGTCTCGGTTGCGAAAAAAAATTCTAGCCGCGATTCGCTCCGCATCTCCGCCGCTCATGCGGATAACAGCGATGCTTCCTTCGCCCGGGGGAGTGGCGATCGCAGCGATCGTGTCCTGCTTGTACATAAAGCGGGATCATCTTAACAACTCGGAGGGCTAAGGCAACGCGCCTAGAAAAGGAAAAACCCATCCGGCGCAACTTTGCCGGACGGGTTTTTCAAGAACAGTACTAGCGTTATCGTCTGACGATGGTCAGTGTTGCGCTCTTATTTACGCCGGCATAAGACGCGGTGATCCTCACATTGGTTTTCTGCTTCGTCGCGGTAGTCGTGATGTTGAAGACTTGTGAGAGCGCGCCGGCCGGAATCAAAACAGTTGCCGGAACCTTCGCCCGGATCGAGTTGCTACTCGTAAGGTTCACCACGATGCCCCCAGCCGGCGCGGCCTTGGTGAGAGTTACTGTGCCAGTGGCGGCCGAGCCCCCGACAATAGTCGAGGGGCTGAGCGTCAACGACGATATTGCTGCAGGGGCCGGAGGGTTGACGGTCAGAGTCGCTGATTTGCTCGCTCCAAAATAAGTAGCCGTAATATTTCCGGCGGTCGTGGTCGTCACTGTTGTTGTGCTGATGGTGAAACTGGCCGACGAGGAATTCGCCGGAATCGTGATCGAGCTTGGAACAGACGCTGCCGGGTTGGCGCTCGAGAGGCTAACGAGTGCGCCCGCCGACGGTGTCGGTCCGGTAAGATTCACAGTTCCGGTGGCGCTTTGTCCGCCGGTGATAGTTGACGGATTCAAGCCCACTGAACTCAAGCTTGGCTGCGATGTCTGTGCCGGGTTGTAGCCCAATTGAATCACTTCAAAATCGCTGGCAGAAACGTTGGCAAACGCCGGGTTCAGAATATCGTTGTTCCAGCGCGTATCGTAAGTGCCGGTGATATACATGTCAGAGCCATTGTCCGCAACGATCAGACCGTATTTTTGCATCGCGCGAAAAATCTTTTGCACGTTCGGATCGCTGGTCCGCTGGGTGATATCGACGCTCGCCTTCAGCCGGAGACGGGCTCCCATGGGAAGCGCGCCGGCCGTGGAACCGGCGCGGTGCGACGCGGGATAAACATAGCCGTTGGTTGCCCGCACCGTCACGCGAAGAGCATGGCGGATTTCGGCATTGGGATCATAAACTTCATCGTAGCGTACGAGCCCGGGAAGAATCGCCAGACCAGCCGCATCCGCCGATGTCCAACCGTCCGGCCGACGGCTGTTCGTATTCATGTCAAAGAATGCACCTGAACCGGCAAACCATTTTCCTTGAGTTGTGTTGTAAAAGACATTGTAGAGCTCGTAAAGATAGTTGCGATCTTTGTCGACAATCAACAAATGACGATCCTCGCTGCTACGCAGATCGACGTTTCCCGGATCGCCGCCTTCTATCCAGTAGGGTTGTGTAATCGCTTCGGACGGAATCGGATAAAAAGGAAAACTCGTGTTGGTGAAGTGATCGACGCCGTCGCTTTCATCGGCGTAATCAAACTGCACGGCTTTCAGATCGACGTTCGTTACGCTTGTCACCACCGCATAAGGCATCCCGTAAATGGCATACCCTGATCCGGCATTGCCGCCGAAATCCGGATGAAGCCGCCGCGTGCCGCCGTTGTTTATGAAGCTAATGAAACTCGCCGAATTCGAATCGACGGGCCAACTGCTAATATCAAGATTCCACCAGTTATCCGCGGGAAAAAGCGGTAGCGGTTGTGGTAATGCGCCACCGCGAGCCGCATTCATTGCCCAGGCGATTGATAGAGAACTCGTCTGAAACGCCAGCAAAGTCACGATCGCGACTAGTGACGATAATCGTCTCGCCAAACAATGAAAATTGCGTTTAAACATGCATGCCTCCGGATGTGGAAATTAAGTCTCCGGAGACGGCGCAACCGTCATGCCAGTAGAAGTTGTCGATGATTTCACATGCGAACTCCCAGATGCTCCCCGAGGCTCGGAAGCTCCG
>DATIEH010000411.1:0-4665 GCA_035455905.1 Binatia bacterium
ATTCAGAGTTATTGGTGATTGCAACTGCGGCGCTTGTTGTGATGGGCGCGGCATCACCATCCAATGCTAATGATTTTTACCAGGGTAAAACCATTCGTTTCGTGGTCGGCTCGGCGGCTGGCGGCGGTTACGACACCTATACGCGCATGATCGCGCGTCACATCGGCCACTATATACCGGGGACGCCGGCCACGGTGGTCGAGAACATGGAGGGGGCTGGCGGCCTGATCGCCGCGAACTTTCTTTACAAAAGAGCGGCTCCCGATGGGCTGACCGTTGCGGTCTTCAACAACTCCAACATCGTTCAGAAAGCGCTGGGCGATCCGCGCATCAACATCGATTTTCACAAACTGGGTTGGGTCGGCGCGCCGAGCATCGGCGCGCCGATGTGCATGATCATGGGTTTTACCGGACTCAAGACGCTCGACGATGTGTTGAAATCCAACAAGCCGTTGAAAATGGGCGCCAACCGGGCCGGATCGACAGGGTACGATTTGCCGCTGATCCTTAACCAAGCGCTGGGTACCAAGTTCGAAGTAATCAGCGGCTACAGCGGCACGTCCAAAATCAGGGTCGCGCTGCAATCCCGGGAGATCGACGGTTTTTGCTCTCAGTGGGAATCGATGCGCGTCACCGCGCGCTCGATGTTGGACGCCGAAGGCGACAACAAGCTGATCCCCTATGTGATGAGTGAGAAATGGGAGGATCCAGAAGTCAGAAATCTGCCGTTATTCAAAGATGTGATCAAGGACCCGAAGAAGTTCGCGATCTATAAAGCCTGGGCGGATCAGATGGAGTTCCAGCGACCGTTAGCGCTTCCTCCTGGCACGCCCAGAGAGCGGCTCGAGATATTGCGCAAGGCGTTGGGGGACGTTCTGAAAGATAAGGAGCTGCTCGCAGAGGCGAAAAAATCGAAACTGGTGATCACCTACGTGTCGGGCGCGCGCACAGAAAAATTAGTCGACGAGATTCTCTCGATGCCCGAAGACGCCAAGAAAAGCCTCGCATTCCTGGTACGCACGAAGAAAAACTCGTGAGCTTAAAGCGCTCGTGGAGAAACTCACATGAAAAGTACTGCGCGCTCGATGCTCGATAACAAAGGCGACGACCAGATGATCCCATTCATCACCGGCGGCAATGGGATGATCTGGAAGTCAGGGGCAGATAAGATAGCAGGTCAAAGAAAATTTATTCCGTAGCACCGGCGATGAAGAACGATCTCGAATTCCTGGTCAAGCAACCGCGAATCTCCTAGGAGGCCGTATGTTCGAATACTTGCACGCGTTCAACCAAGGCCTGATCGATGTCCTGCCTTATTTTACAGCCCACGGGACCGAAACGTTTCTCTACATGATGCTCGGGATGGCGATCGGTTTTGCGGTCGGCATCCTGCCTGGCCTGGGCGGCGCCACGACACTCGCGCTGATGCTTCCGTTCATCTACAAAATGGATCCCACCACTGCCTTCGCATTTCTTTTGGGCTCCAACGCCGTCACGGCCACAACGGGAGACATTACCTCTGTGCTATTCGGCGTTCCCGGTGAAGGTATCTGCGCCGCGACGATTGTCGACGGCCATCCAATGGCAAAAAAAGGAGAAGCAGGACGCGCCTTGGGCGCCGCGCTCATGAGTTCCCTCGTGGGCGCAGTGTTCGGCGCATTCATCCTCGCGCTGGCAATTCCCATCGTCAGTCCTCTGGTTCTGTCGATCGGTTCGGCGGAATTTTTCATGCTCGCTATTTTAGGTGTCACGTTTGTCGCTTCCCTGAGCGGCGAAAACGTCCCGAAGGGGTTGCTCGCCGGCGGTTTTGGTCTGGTGCTGGCGATGGTCGGGCTCGATCCGATAGAGAGCGTGCCGCGATTCACTCTGGAAGGCATTCTCGGCCAGGATAACTCGCTGTTTCTTTGGGATGGCGTTTCGCTGATCGCCGTCACCATCGGCCTGTTTGCGATTCCCGAGATCATCGATCTCGCCGTCCAAGGCACGAGCATCGCGCATGAGGGTACTCCTTCGAAGCTCAGCGGCGTCATGGAGGGCGTGAAGGACACTTTTCGCCATTGGAAACTGGTGCTGCGCTGCAGCGGCATCGGCGCCTATATCGGACTCATACCCGGAATGGGTGGCGGGCCGGCGCAGTGGCTCGCCTATGCGCATGCGGTGCAAAGCTCGCCCGACAAACAGCGGTTCGGCAAGGGGGCGGTGGAGGGCGTGCTCGGTCCGGGAGCGGCGAACAACTCGAAGGAAGGCGGCTCGTTGATTCCGACTCTCGCCTTCGGCGTGCCCGGCAGCGTCTCCATGGCGATACTCCTCGGCGCATTCGTGATCCAGGGCATTGTGCCCGGACCGGATCTACTGAACCCGGCGAAGTACCTCAACCTGACTTTTTCTTTCGTCTGGATCATCGTGATCACCAACGTCATCACGGTGGCGATCTGTTTTCTGTTTCTCAACCAAATGGCGAAGGTCACATTCGTCAAAGGGACCTACTTGATTCCGTTTTTGCTCTTTCTCGTCTACCTCGGCGGCTTCGCGGAAAAGAATAGCTTCGGCGATATGCTGCTCGTGATCATCTTTGGCGCCATCGGCTGGCTGATGCTCAAATTCAATTGGCAACGGCCGCCGCTGCTGCTCGGCCTGGTTCTCGGCGGTATCGCGGAAAATAATTTTTTCATCGCGAGCCGCATCTACGGTTACAAGTGGCTTTGGCATCCGGGCGTGCTGGTGATTGCATCGATCATTCTGGCTGGAATTGCGTTTCCTTACGTGCAGGCTTGGTTCAAGCGGTCTCGCCGCGCCGAGGATGCTGCTCTCGGAGAAAACAAAATCGTCGCGGTCCGTTACGAACCTCTGCCCATGGCCATCCGCGTCGGCCAAAGCCTGTTCGCGCTGTTTATTCTCGGCATTTTTGTTTACGTCGTTTACCAGGCGAAATTTGGTTTTGGCGCAGAGGAGCCGCGAGCCGCGCTGTTTCCGTGGGTGATCGGGCTACCCAGCCTGTTGATCGCTATTTACGTGTTTGTGAAAGATGCGTTGCAATCGACCCGTAAAGTCAAAGTCGAAGAGGCCGTACTCTACAGCGAGCCGGAAGTTGATCCCATCGTGGCGCGCCAGAGAGCCCTTTCGATGGGGAGTTGGATCGTCGGCTTCTTCCTAGCGATCTGGATTTTGGGCTTTGTCCCGGCGTCCGCCATCGCCACGTTCCTTTATTTAAAGTTCGGCGCGAGCGAGAAATGGCCGGTCACTCTAGTGCTGACCGCAGCGTGCTGGTTGTTCTTCTTCGGTGTGTTCGGCTACGGCCTGCAGCTACCGTTTCCTCAGGGCGTCGTGTTCGACTGGGTACACCTGGCCGGGGTGAGAAGCATTTTCGCCGCAGGCGGCTTCTAAATTCCGAGACACTGGGCTGGGGAGGACGAAATGACAAACAACAAAATCATCATCGGTTTCATGATCGTTGCGCTTTGGGTCGGACGACCAATCCACGCCAGCGCAGAAAACGAACCGTTCTATCAAGGTAAGACCATCAAAGTGATCGTCGGCTTCACCTCCGGCGGATTTTACGACCGCTGGTCGCGCTTGCTCGCGCGCTACGTACCGAAATATTTGCCCGGTCATCCGGAGATGATCGTGCAAAACATGCCGGGCGCCGGCGGCATGATCGCGGCGAATCACATTTATGGCGTCGCCAAACCGGATGGTTTGAGCGTGGCGATGCTGTCCTACGGCTTGTATTTGGATCAGCTCGTCGGCCGCAAAGAAGTCCAATACGACGTGCGCAAGCTCAACTGGATCGGCTCGCCGGAAAAAAGCGACGTGCTCATGTACATGCGCAGCGACGCGCCTTTCAAAACCATCGAGGACATCCGTAACGCACCGACGCCGCCCAAGTGCGGCTCCACGGGAACAGCGGGCACAGATTATATTCTCGCGCGTCTGATCGAAGACACTCTCGGCGCGAAAATTGATAGCGTTATGGGCTATCCCGGCGGAAGCGAGATCGATCTCGCAGTAGAGAAGGGTGAAGTTCAGTGCCGCGGCCTTACGGCCGCGCCATTTTTTGGACGCGAGCCTTTTATCTCGTGGCGCAAAAGAAATTTTGTCAACGTGCTGCTTTATGGCGGTCTCAAGCGCGATCCGCGCATCCCGGAGACGCCGACGATCTATGAGATTTTTGACAGAGAAAAGACTCCGGAAGAGAGCCGGCGGGTTGCCGACGTAATTCTGCGCGGTGGAGATTTCGGCCGACCTTGGGTGATGCCGCCGGAGACGCCGAAAGAACGAGTCAAAGAGCTACGCGAGGCCTACTCGAAAGCGATGGCCGACAGGGAGCTTTTGGATGAGGCGAAAAAAGCCAAGTTCGAAGTGGAATATGTTCCCGGAGAAGATTTGCAAAAACTCGCTGAAACGATGATCAGCCAGCCGCCCGGAGTCGTGGCGCGGGTAAAGAAACTACTCGGTCAAAAATAACAGAACATGGGCACGGGAGGTGCGCAATGCTCAAACGGTTGATTACCAGGGCTTTGCTTACGTCGGGTCTAGGCTTCTCGATTATTTCGCACCATCTACGAGCTGATGGATAGCCATCACACGCCGGAAGCGACAAAGCGACTTGCTAAAGTGATGCTCTCCTCCGGCGAACTCGGACGGCCGTTTATTGGTCCTCCGGCA
>DATIEH010000412.1:0-4494 GCA_035455905.1 Binatia bacterium
AAACGCGCGGATGCCGAGCTGGTCGCGATCAATGACGTTTTCGATCATGATGCGCTGCGTTATCTGCTTAACTACGACACGGTGATGGGGCGATTCGAGGGCGTCTTACGGCTAGAAGGAGACGAGCTTGTGACCTCCCACGGACGCACGCGCATGATTCAGGAACGAGATCCGCTGAAGCTGCCGTGGCGCGCGATGGGAATCGAGGTCGTGATCGAATCGACGGGCATCTTCACCGCTCGAGAACAGCTCCAAAAGCATCTCGAAGCCGGCGCGAAACGCGTGATTTTGACGGTGCCGGCGAAAGACAAGATCGATTATACCGTCGTCATTGGCGTCAACGATGACGGTCTCAAGCCCGAGCACCGGATGATTTCCAATGCGAGCTGCACCACCAACTGCCTCGCGCCCATGGCCAAAGTGCTGCACGATTCGTTTGGGATCGTCGAAGGCATCATCAATACCGTGCATGCCTACACCAACGACCAGCGGCTTGCCGACGTGCCACACTCGGATTGGCGCCGTAGCCGCGCCGCAGCGGAAAATATCATCCCGACCTCCACGGGAGCGGCAAAAGCGGTCGGAGAAGTATTGCCGCAGCTGAAGGGAAGACTGGACGGCATCGCCGCGCGCGTGCCGGTGCCGGACGGCTCGGTGGTTGATTTGTTTGTTGAGCTGGAGAAGGCCGTCAGTCCGAAGGAGATTCACGACGCCATCAAGTCGGCGGCGGAATCAAAACGAATGAAAGGCATTCTGCAAATGATGGAGACGCCTGTGGTCTCGTCGGACGTCATTGGCAACTCGCACTCATCGATTTTCGATCCCGCATTCACCAGCGTCACCGAGGGAAAATATCTCAAATGCCTGAGTTGGTACGATAACGAGTGGGGCTATTCCAATCGGGTTTGCGATTTGCTCGGATTGCTCGCGCAGTGGGGGTAAAGCTGTGCCGCTTAGGCGTTAGTAGCGCGGCGTCAGGCGTCAGAGAAAAAAGCCCCTTACCCTTCAGGCTTGACCTGTTACTGCTTCTATACGGCGTCGATAAAGGCGCTTCTTTCAATGTTTGCGGTCTCGCTTTAAGGTCTTCACGGTCGATTTCCATCAAGTAAACCTCTTTTGATTGTTTGTCGTCTAATCGGCAAATGCTGAGGTCGGCCCAAAAGGACGAGGCACGATCCCGGAACCGATCGCGATAGTCTCTATGGCCAAGGCAACTCAATACTATTCAGGACAAGAAGGGAGGCTTTATGGTATTTAAAGCTAAACATTTCACGACTGCAGCGCTCATTTTGGGTGTCGTACTGGGCCTCAGTGTCTGGTTGTCGCCTAGCTATGCGCAGATGCGGCACGGCCGTGGGGGAATGGCCGGTGGGCCTAACGTTTTTTTCCTGATGCGCGCCGCGCAGCTCACGCCGGATCAGAAGACACAAGTGCAAACGTTGTTACAGAACAGCCGGCAAAACACCAAACAAATAATTAGCCAGCTCATGCCCCTACGACAACAGCTCAACAGCTCTCTTTATTCTACAGGCACGGCCGACGCTAACCTGATCAACCAAGTTAACGGACTGGAAAATCAGCTAAGGCAAGAGCGGTACGCTATTTTTCAGCAGGTTTGGTCGATGTTGAATTCAGGGCAACAGAGCCGGGTAACTACCTTGTATTCGCAGATGGCAGCGAACAGGGCGCAACGCCTCGAGGCTTGGAAATCGCTTCAGCAGCCAAGTCAATAGAGTTTCTAGCGAGTTCTTAGATTTCCTTCCGAGCGACTGATTAATGGCGGGGCCGGACTGACTGGCCCCGCCTTTTGACATTAACACGACGGAGAGTGTGACGCATTCAGGCTGTGCGCCGGTTTCAGAATTTTCTTACTTTCTCCAAACCATGTCGATAAAGCCGCTTTTTTCAAGTTCCTGGATGAAGCTCGAGTCAACCACGTTCGCTGGATCGAATGTCTTGGCGCGCGCATCTCTGGGTTCCAGGGTTTTCAGCATGAACTCGATGCCCTTCATATTTACGTAGGGCACGCGCTCCTGAAAGCGTGTAACAACGTCGTAGGTGGGATTTAGCACATTGGGGTCGCGATTCTGCGCGAAATCGGCCGTGACCTTCAATACGAACTCGCGGTTTTCTTTGTAATAGCGCAGCCCTTCGACGAAAGTCTTCATCACACGCATGACCGTGTCGCGATGGGTCTTGATATAAGCTTTGGTGCTCGCAAAGCAGCTTCCAGGGTTATAAAGGCCGAGTTTGCTCATATCGATCAGCTCGTGAAGGCCGAGCTTTTCTGCGGCGATATCTTGCGGTGGGATGAACACCGAGGCTTGAATGACTCCTTTGCTCAAGGCCGCGAGCCGCGTCGGCGCGCCGCCCACGGCGACCAAAGCGAAATCGCGATCGGGAATGAGGCCGCGCTCTTTCAAGATAAATCGTATAACGCTGTCTTCCTGCGACCCAAAAGTCGTCACGCCGATCTTCTTGCCTTTGAGATCGGCGACGGTTTTGACGTCCGACGTCGAGAATACCCGCCAGTACAATGTGTTTATGCCGCAGGCGAGATAGACTGTATCAGCCCCGCCAACTGCCGAAGCGACGATCGCTGCCCCGCCGATGAAGCTCAGCGGCACTTGGCCGGAAACCATTGCCGTGGTCAAGATGGGACTTCCCTGGATATAAACCAGATCAACGTCGAGCCCGTTCTTTTTGAACAAGCCCGCTTTGCGCATCACTTCGACGATGCCGAGGGATGCGACGGGGGCGGGATAGCCGATGATGAGTTTTTCGAGCTTCTGAGCGTCGGCTGAGCGAATCAGACAAGGGCCTAGACCACAAAATAGAGTTGTGATGAGCAAGGCGCGGTAGATCAATGGTGATCCTTTCCGAATTGCTGTGCCCGCGAAAATAGAAAGCAGAACATCACACCTGTGATTAAGCAGTCTGGTCAACACGAAGCGTGATGCTTGTGAAGCGACGCGAATGGGTAGCAGCTTCATCTAAAACCATCTTCCGGTTAAAAATTGATTCATGTTGCGCTGTACCATACGCGTCTTGCCAAGGTTGCGGTAGGAGCCGCTGAGCATGTGTTGAGCGAGCTCGTCGCTGCTCTCGCGGCCGGCTTTGACTTCCTGAAGGTGTCCATAGAAGTCTTCCAGATAGTCATGCATTTTTCTGAAATAGGCCTGGCCCCTTTGCTCGCCATCCACGGACGGACCGTGGCCTGGCACGAGCTGCTTGTAGTGGCTGTCGAACAAGGTTTTCAGTGAGCTCAGCCAATTGGGAATGTTGCCGAAGAACGTCACCGGGTGAACCTCGGTGTAGAGCAGATCGCCGGCGATCAAGATCTCTTCTTCTTCGAAGTAGATGGTGGTGTCGCCCTTACTGTGGCTATGCCCGTTCTCGGCGCGATACTCGAGGTGCAAAGTCACTCCAGGAAGTGTCACCTTCGTGCTTTCGTTAAACTGAACATTCGGCAACGTCAGACAAAGGCCGGGAAAGCGTTGGTATAACTCAGGCACCGGCTTCATCATGCGCTCAAAGTCCGGTCCGCCTTGGTCGCCCATCGCACCCGTGCAGCCCGCACTGGCAATAATGGGGATGCCGCGCTGAGCAAAATAAAAATTTGCCGAGGTGTGATCGAAATGTTCATGAGTATCGATCAGATATTCAATTTTGGAACAGCCGGTGAGTCGCAACGCCTCTTCTATTTCGTCAATTCGACGGATGTCAGCGTCGATCAGGACTCCGGTGCCGGCGCGATTTTTTATGATGGTAAAATTGGTCGAGCCTTCAGGACCGATGATCGCAAAAACGGATGGACTGATTTTTTTCACTTCAGATTCCATTACAAATCCGCTTACCCGAGTCGAGTCCAGGTTGCAAGTTGATCGCGCAGTTGACGACAAATGATGGCGATGTTATTCGCGTATAAACTTTTCAACAAGGTCGAGAGGTAGAGTTCATGATCCGGGAAGGCAAGTACACAATTCTAGAAACGCGAAACGCAGTGGCCAAGGTGACCATCAATCGGGCGGAAAAGCGGAACGCGCTGAGCCGGGATGTGATCCGCGAGCTGCTCGCGGTCTTCGAAGAGCTCCGGAACGATGAGAACGTCGCCGTAGTCTTGACCACCGGCGCTGGTGAAGTCGCTTATTGCGCGGGGAGAGATTTGTCGGAGTTCCCGACCGAAGGGGGCAAGAACCGCGGCAAGGATCGCCGCGCTGAACCGCGCGCCTATCATGTCGCTGAAGTGATCCGAACCTTTCCCAAAGTAACCGTCGCAGTAGTGAACGGTTTCTGTCTCGGCGCCGGCATCACTTTGCTGCTGCCGCATGATCTGGCGATCGCGTCGGATCGAGCGCAGTTCGGTTTGCCGGAAATCATGCGCGGTTTTTTGCCTTATCCAATCATCGCGACCATGTTCAAGACTTTGATCCCCACCAAATTTGCGTTCGAGATGATCCTTACCGGAAAAAATTGGGATGCGCAGCGCTCGAT
>DATIEH010000413.1:0-7300 GCA_035455905.1 Binatia bacterium
TGCGGTTTGATCGAGCTCAATTTGCCCCAGCTTAATTTTTCGCCGATATTTGTTGTCGATGTTAACCGGCTGTCGCGGCGAAGATGGCATGCTCGATGTCCTTTACCGCTGGGGAACAACGCTCGCGCGCCATTTGCAGTAGCTTTTCCGCCGGGGGCGGTTGTTCACATTCAAATGAATAGATTTCACCGCGCGCTAGATCCTTGCGGGCGGCATACTCGAGAATTCGTGCAGTTCCGTTCCTTCCTTAAAATGTCGGACCAGCAAGTCACGTGAGCCCGTGCTCAATTCGATGGGAATCTTCATAGCAAAAAGCCTCGCGGGAGTACGCTGAAATACAATATGGCCAAAACGGTTGGCACACGGAATGTGAGAACCGGGTTAATTCCGACCGATATTCACGATCGTGTTTTTTGAGCCGTCGATCAGTTTTTGGTTGATGATACGGGAGAAAATACTAAAATTGAGTGAATAGTGAGGAGGCAGACAACATAACACGTTATGGAAGCCACCGCGCCAATCGAGGATAGTTTTTATATTGTCGCCACGGAGTCTTCCGCAGACCATGCGACCCGAGTGCTCAAAGACGGCGATACCTTCGCGGTTTTTGATCAACACGGCGATATTCAGGCGGAAAACCGGACCGGACAAGAGGGTGTTTACCACGAAGGCACTAGGTTCCTCTCACATTTGCTTTTCAAGCTGGGGAATGCCCGACCGTTTCTGCTCAATTCCACCGTTCAGGAAGACAATCTTAGCTTCGTCGTGAATTTGACGAATCCCGATATTTATCGCTCGGGCCACCTGCTGTTGCCGCGCGGAAGTCTGCATATCACGCGGAGCAAGCTGCTGCGGCAATCGACCTGCTTCGAGACGTTCAGGTTTATCAATTACGGTTTGTCTCCCGTCGAGGTGCGGTTTTCAATTCAGTTTGGCGCCGACTTCGCCGATATCTTTGAAGTTCGCGGCATGGCCAGGCAAGCGCGGGGAAGTTTTCGCGAAGAACAGAACGGCGGCGAACAGATTGCCTTCGCTTACCGGGGACTCGACGGTGTCACGCGGCGGACCATCGTTCGATGCGATCCAGTGCCGGACAGTTTGACCGTAGCCGGCGCTGGTTTCGTGCAAACTTTAGGACCCAAACAAGAGAAAGAGTTCGCCCTGACTTACTCCTGTGAGATCGAGGGGAGAACTCCGGTTTTCATCGGCTCGAACTACGACCGTTCTCACGCGGAATCGGAGCGTGATTTGAGCGCACTGCAGAGTCACGATGCGCAAATCTCCACCTCGAACGAGCAATTTAATGACTGGCTGGCACAGTCGACCGCCGATCTGCACATGATGTTCACCTCGACGCCCTGTGGCCTTTATCCCTACGCGGGAGTGCCATGGTTCAGCACTCCGTTCGGTCGCGACGGCATCATCACGGCGCTCGAATATTTGTGGGTCAATCCAGATGTTGCACGGGGAGTGCTTTCGTATTTGGCTGCGACTCAGGCGAGACGGGAAGATCCAGAGCGGGACGCGGAGCCGGGAAAAATTCTCCATGAGACCCGGAAAGGCGAAATGGCCGCACTGCGGGAGATACCGTTCGATCGCTATTATGGCAGTGTCGATGCGACGCCGCTTTTCGTCATGCTTGCGGGTGCGTATTTCGAGGCGACACAGGATCTCGAGTTCATCAAATCGATCTGGCCGCAGATCAATCTCGCGCTTCGCTGGATCGATCATTACGGTGACCGGGACGGCGACGGTTTCATCGAGTATGCGCGATCGTCATCCAGAGGGCTGATTCATCAGGGCTGGAAAGATTCCTGGGACTCGGTCTCACACAGTGATGGCGGCTTGGCGCACGGACCGATCGCACTTTGCGAGGTGCAGGGTTACGTCTATGCGGCACGCCTTGCCGGAGCCGCGATCGCAACGGCGTTGGCGCGGCGTAAAAAAGCCAGAACGCTGACGGCACGCGCGGAAGCTCTCAAGGAAAAATTTCATGCCGAGTTTTGGTGCGAGGACCTTTTGACCTATGCATTGGCGCTAGACGGTGACAAACAGCAATGCCGCGTCGTGTCATCGAACGCCGGGCAGTGTTTGGCGACGGGCATCGCGGATGCGGAGAGCGCGAAATGGATCGCGCGCACTGTCATGCAAGATAACTCTTATTCAGGTTGGGGAGTGCGAACGCTGGCGTTCTCGGAGGCGCGCTTCAATCCCATGTCCTATCACAACGGATCGATTTGGCCGCACGATAATGCCATGATCGCTGCCGGATTGGCTCGCTACGGCTTCAAAGAGGAGGCAGGTCGAATTCTCGGCGGATTGTTCGATGCGACTCTTTTCGTCGAGTATCGTCTGCCCGAGCTATTTTGCGGGTTTTATCGACGTAAAGGCGCGGGCCCCGTTCCGTATCCGACCGCCTGTTCGCCGCAAGCCTGGTCTGCCGCCTCCGTATTTCTGCTGCTGCAATCCATCCTCGGCATGAGTATCGATGCCGCGCGCTCGCGGCTTTCGTTTGTGCGACCGCTGCTACCGAGATTTCTCGATGAAGTTCGCATCCAAAATCTGCGCGTCGGAGCAGCCTCCGTCGACGTATTGATCACCCGGCGGGCTCAATACGCGACGGTGCAGGTCGAGCGGCGCGAAGGCAGAGTGGAGCTGCTCACGGAGGCTTAATGGTGTGCGTCAGTTCGGCGCCTCAAGAGATTGTCAGTGTGCCGCTGTGCCGGGCTGCAAGTTGGCAATGCTCGGAAAGTCGCCAACCAAAACCTTCAAGGCATGGCGCTCGCGGTCGATTTCTTCCCGCGTTCGCACTCCGAGTCGACGGAGCACAGGCACTGGAGGGCACCAACCCTGCACCGCATGAAGAAATAAAAAGGAAAGCACCACGGCCGGCAAAACGATCCAGCGCTTATCTCGCACTCCGCTCAAGAAGATACCGGTGAGTGAAAAAGACGATGCCATCAGCTGCAAGACACGTTCGATATCCCACTCGCGTTCCAATTCCCAAATGCGGCGTAAGATGACGTCCTTTGGCTCACTCGCATAGCGCCGTACGCTATCTTCGATTTGCCGATCAATGCGCCAGTTAATTTCAGCTGGAGTATTGGCTCTGACGCGCTCCATATCCGAGGGTTTTGGCATATTGCGATCCTCCTGTTTCAAAGATCCGGAAAGTACACTCCCGGTCTCGGAGAATGAGCAAGTGATATGCCACGATTTCCCGAGATTTATCACGATCAACTCTCGTTGCCGAGCGATAATTGTCGGCTGATTACTGCATCAGTAGGAGAAGTACTGACTACGGTACGTAACTCGTATAACCATGTCGTTCGCATTAAACTCGCGATGGAATGATCGGCCAGCAATAGCGCATCGTTAGAATTTGTCTTTTCTGAGCGATTTTAGGGAAGAGGGACGGTCGCGGATAGCGTCATCTTTAGTGAGGCGGTCGAAGACATGCACGCCGCGATTATGGAGCAGCGTCGGTTGCGAGATGGCGCGTTTCACGGGGGCTCTGCAGAGGCGGCAACGGCGCGGCGGCTTGTCGGAATTTTTCTGAATGGTCTCGAAGCGATGTCCTTTCCGACATTCGTATTCGTATAGCGGCATGGGCAGTTGCTATCACAATGCCCCGTGCGCCTCAATGCGAAATGTTGCCGGAAGAAACTTTTCCTGGTATAAGATTTCATGTTGCTCGAAGAACAGATGAGCGCCAAAAAGCCCAGGCTAAGGTCTGGGTTTTTTTTTACCTCACCCCGGAGGGTGAATCATGCTTGAACAAGAAGTCTTGCCCGTCGGTTTGACGTTCGATGACGTTTTGTTGATCCCGGCGGAGTCCGCGGTATTGCCGCGCGATATCGATGTTTCGACCCGTTTGACCGACCGCATCACGTTAAAAATCCCGCTCGTCAGTGCCGCAATGGATACTGTAACCGAGTCGAAGACGGCAATTGCCATGGCACAAGAGGGCGGGATCGGCATCGTTCATCGCAATTTATCAGTCTGGGCCCAGGCAGGGGAGGTGGAGAAGGTAAAAAAATACGAAAGTGGAATGATCACCGATCCGATTACCGTGGCGCCCGATCAAAAAATTTCCGAAGCTCAGGCGATTATGAACCAGTACGGCATTTCCGGATTGCCGGTTACAAAGAATGGCAAACTCGTTGGAATTCTCACCAATCGCGATTTGCGCTTCGAAAAACGTCATGATCGTCCGGTTTCCGAAGTCATGACCAAAGACAATCTGGTGACGGTCAAGCCTGGCGTCGATCTCGATACGGCAAAAGAGCTCCTGCATCAACATCGCATTGAAAAGCTCTTGGTCGTGGACGATCGCCTCGAGCTCAAAGGCTTGATTACCGTCAAGGACATCGAAAAGAAGATTCAATACCCTAACGCGTCCAAGGATGATCGCGGGCGGCTGCGAGTCGGGGCGGCCGTCGGAGTTGGCCCGGATTGGGAAGAGCGTGTCGAAACGCTGGTGCGCGCTGGCGTCGATCTGATCGCTGTCGATACGGCGCACGGGCATTCGAGAAATGTGCTCGATGTGATTGGGCAGATCCGCCGCCGCTATCCCGATCTCAACCTCGCGGGCGGCAACGTTGCCACGGCGGAAGGAACAACGGCTCTCATCCATGCGGGCGTCAATGCCGTAAAAGTCGGCGTCGGGCCGGGCTCCATCTGTACGACCCGGGTTGTTTCGGGAGTCGGTGTGCCGCAGATTACCGCGATCGGCGGTTGCGCGAAGGCGGCGGCGCGCCACAACATACCGATCATTGCCGATGGCGGAATTAAATACTCGGGCGACATTACCAAAGGACTCGCAGCCGGGGCGGACAGCGTCATGATCGGCAGTCTCTTCGCAGGCACGGAGGAAAGCCCGGGCGAGATGATTCTCTATCAGGGAAGAAGTTACAAATCGTATCGTGGTATGGGATCGCTCGGAGCGATGGGACAAGGAAGCCGCGATCGGTATGGTCAAGCGGACGTGAAAGACGCCAATAAGCTCGTGCCCGAGGGAATCGAAGGTCAAGTGCCTTACAAAGGATCGCTCTCGTTCAATATTCATCAGCTGGTGGGTGGGTTGCGCGCCGGCATGGGCTATCTCGGCTGCCCTGATATCGCGGCGCTTCATAGCAAAGCTAGATTCATGCAAGTGACCGCTGCCGCGTTACGGGAAGGTCACGTTCACGACGTGTTCATCACCAAGGAAGCTCCCAACTATAGAGTCGAATGATTCTCGTTCTGGACTTCGGTTCCCAATACACCCAACTCATCGCCCGGCGGGTTCGCGAGTCGAATGTCTATTGCGAGATCCATCCCTTCAACATTGCGCTGGAAACAATTCGGCAACTCGAGCCGGAGGGAATTATTCTCTCGGGCGGGCCGGCGAGCGTTTATCAGGAAAACGCGCCAAAGGCCAGCGAGGATCTTTTCAAGATGACCATGCCGGTTCTCGGCATCTGTTATGGCATGGGTATCGTCAATTTAGCTTTCGGCGGAGAGGCCGGCCGCGCCGAACGGCGCGAATACGGGCCCGCTGATCTCATTATCGACGACAACGCCGATCTTTTTTACGGATTCGCCGCAAACGAAGTGACCCGAGTGTGGATGAGCCATGGCGACAAAATGACCGCGGCGCCAAAAGGCTGGAGTGTGCTCGCGCACAGCGGCAACTCACCGATTGCGGCTTTCGCCAACCCGACCCGGCGCTACTTCGGCGTGCAGTTTCATCCGGAAGTCATCCATACATCGCGCGGGCGTCAAATCCTGGACAATTTTGTTTTCCGGGTTTGCGGGTGCCGCCCCGACTGGACGATGGAGCATTTCATCGAGACCTCCGTTAGCAAAATTCGGAACCAAGTCGGCGATGGGCGCGTTTTGTGCGCGCTTAGCGGCGGGGTCGATTCCGCTGTCGCGGCCACCCTGGTTTACCGCGCGATTGGCGAGCGACTGATCTGCGTTTTTGTCAATAATGGGCTGCTGCGGAAAAACGAAGCCGAACGGGTTTGCAGTTTGTTTATCGAACGGTTCGGTCGGAGCTTTCGTTATGTCGATGCTAGCAGGCAGTTTCTTGGCGTACTTCGAGGCGTCGAAGATCCAGAGATCAAACGAAAGCGCATCGGAAATCAATTTATCGAAGTCTTCGAGCAAGAAGCGCGTGACCTTGGTGAGATGGAATTTTTAGCTCAAGGGACGCTTTATCCTGACGTGATCGAATCGATTTCTGTGCTTGGCCCCTCTGCGACGATCAAGTCGCATCACAATGTCGGCGGCCTGCCGACCAACATGAAATTTAAACTCATCGAGCCACTCCGAGAGCTCTTCAAGGATGAAGTTAGAATTGTTGGTAAACAGCTTGGTTTACCGGTGGAAATGATTCAACGTCAGCCTTTTCCTGGCCCCGGACTCGCAATCCGCGTTTTGGGCGAAGTGAGCGACGAGCGGTTAGCAATTCTGCGCGACGCTGATGTGATTGTTCTCGATGAGATCCGGGCGGCGGGATTTTATGACAAGCTGTGGCAGTCCTTTGCGGTGCTGCTACCGATCAAAACCGTCGGCGTGGTCGGTGACGAGCGCAGTTACGAAAACGTGATCGCGCTGCGAGCAGTGGATAGCCAGGACGGCATGACGGCCGACTGGGTGCCGTTGCCCTACGAACTCCTCGGCAAAATTTCGAACCGGATCCTGAACGAGGTGCGGGGCGTTAATCGCGTCGTTTACGATATCTCCTCCAAACCGCCGGCTACAATTGAGTGGGAGTAGCCCTTCGTGTGCCGATGATCGAGTGAGCACATAGTGCCAACTCGAGCGGTGGGTAACGAATTTCCATGAGCCGAAAAGAGAACGAAGTCATCACGTCCGAGGCGTGGGGCTCGACACCAGGCGCGCCTGAAGTCATGCGCTTTCTCGAAGGACCACAAAAGCGCAGCATCGAGCTTGTCCGTGCTGTCAAAATTTTCTGCGAATTTATGCGCGGTTTTCGCGCGCTTCATTTCGTCGGACCCTGCGTGACGGTGTTCGGCTCGGCGCGGTTCACCGAACGGCATCCCTATTATCTGGTCGCGCGTGAATGCGGAGTGGAACTCGCGAAAGCGGGTTTTACGGTGATGACCGGCGGCGGACCTGGTATCATGGAAGCGGCCAATCGCGGCGCGAAAGATGCCGGCGGTCGATCCATCGGCTGCAATATCGAGCTACCGAAAGAGCAAAAACCGAATCCTTATCTCGATCAATGGATCACCTTTCCTCATTTTTTCGTTCGCAAAGTGATGCTGGTCAAATACTCCTATGCTTTCAT
>DATIEH010000414.1:0-6461 GCA_035455905.1 Binatia bacterium
TTCCAGCTGACCCGGCGCCCACCCCGCGTATCCCAGCATGATCAAAAACTGTCCGGGCCCTTTGCCCGATGCGATCGCCTCGATCATTTTTATATCCGAGGTCATGGCGAGCCCGTCCTTGACGCGCACCGAACTCTCCAACAACAAGTCATCGCTGTGCAACACAAAACCTTGTAGGCCGCTCACCGGGCCGCCGTAGTGAACCATGACCTCAAGCTGCGATGAGGTTGGCTCCGCGCCGAAACCCTTGAGTAGATCATCGACGGGTCCCCTGGCCAGCGGGCGATTGATGACGAGCCCAAGCGTGCCTTCGGAATTGTCTTTAACGATGTAAATAACCGTCTCGATAAAACGGGGATCACGCATTTCGTCGGTCGCTACCAAGAGCTGTCCGGCGAAATCACGTTCCTCTTCCGCGGCGCTCGGGGAGTAGCGCGCCATCAGCAAGCAAGCGATTAAGGCGAGCCACCCCGCCGTTCTCGCGGAATACAATGCGCCAAGCCGCTGCATCGCTCTATTCACTGGGAGGGCAACCCGCTAGCCGCGAACTTGCGGCCCGACGGTGTCAATTGTAATGCGAATGATGACGCGCCGTTCACGTGCCATTCTCTCATGAAATTCCGGCCAGCTCTTGTGCTCGCCGTAAGCTTGACGCTGGAGATAGACCAAAATGTCGAGGGCGTCCGGCAAGGAAATGATCTCAGCTTTGCCGTTGATCTGCACCCAGCCCTCGCCATGAAAGGAGTTGGTGACCGCGCACAACGCCGCGCGCGGATCGCGCCGCAAATTGTTCACCTTGTAAGCCGTCTCCCGGGTGCTGATGATCGCTCTGCCCTGAGCATCGAGACCGACAGTGACCGGCGACATTTGCAGATTGCCGTTTTTGCGCCGCGTCGCGAGAATCCCCCAATGATGCTTGCGCAGAAACCCTCTGGCGTGATCGATCTGGACTGGAACGAACTCTGCCATTACGGATTGCCTCTTCGAAGCTCATGAAATTTTCCGCTTCTCGACACTAAAATAGCCGTCCAGCGATTTGCAAGAGCCGTTGCTGCCTACTCAGATTTGATCGGTGTGGATCGGAGTTTCCCCGAGTAGCGTGAGGCGCGTATCGAGGGAAGCTGGCTTCGCTACCGTACGGCAACTCTGGCAGCATCTAGCTGCGTGTAAGCATTTTTAGCGTGAGATCGCGAAAGTTCCTGAATCAGCACTGCGAACTTGCGAACCTTGACCGCCTCAGACGGTTGCCCTATAAACAAACATGAACGAGGCGCAACTATGGCTATGACGGTTCCACAAATGCAGCTTCCGGAAGTGCTGCCGATTTTTCCGCTGACCGGAGTGATGTTGCTGCCAGGGACGGTGTTGCCGCTACACATTTTCGAGCCGCGCTATCGCGCCATGGTCGAGGACGCCCTCGAAACCGATAGAATTTTCGGGATGATTCAGCCGGTTGCGCCGCAGGACGATAACCGCGGGCCCCAGCCTGACGCAGACAATTTGAGTCCCGATTTATATAAGGTCGGCTGCGCTGGCTATATCGAAAAATGGGAGAAGCTTCCCGACGGCAGATTTTTCATTCAGCTCAAGGGCGTCAATCGGTTTCGTTTCATCCAAGAACTGGAATTGCAGCGCGGTTATCGGCGCGTGAAAGCCCAGTATCAAGAATTTTCTGACGCCGGTGCGGAGCAAAACTGGAAATGCGACCGAGCTGAGGTGCTATCGGCGCTGGCGAGCTACGGCAAAGCTCACGGGCTGCAAGTGCGTCCGGAGCAAGCAGAAAAGTTTTCGGATTTGGAACTAATAAATCTTCTCGGCGTCTCGTTGCCGTTTCATCCCGCTGAAAAGCAAGCGCTCCTGGAAGCGCCCGGCCTCAAGGAACGCGAACAGATGCTGATCAACCTGCTGCAGCTTGGCGCCGCGCCCCTGGATACGAACGAGCAGACCCCGCCCCGCACCTTGAACTAATCTTGGTCAAGAATTTGCGGGAGCGTGAAAGCAGTCGTCTCGCCCGCAATGGCTAACTTCCGCGAGACTGAACCATCTTCGGCGATTCGCGTCAGCCTTTGAGCACGACCGTAAATAGTGCAGAGCCAAGGCCTCGAACCGCAGTTGACTTTTTTGCTCGTACCGTGCGACTAAGGCACTCATGCAGCGCACGCAAGTGATTATTGTTCGACATGGTCAGACCGAATGGAACACTCGCGGGATTCGTCAAGGGCATCTCGATAGCGGGCTGACCGAGAAGGGAATTATTCAGGCCAAAGCGCTGGCGCAGCGGTTGGCGCGCGAGAGTTTTTCGGCGCTCTACTGCAGCGATCTCGGGCGCGCCGTGCAAACGGCAAAAGAGATAGCCAATGTCACGGGTCATGAGATCGTCACCGATGCTCGGTTGCGCGAGCGTAGCTTAGGCATTTTCCAAGGACTCAGCGGCGAGGAAATTAAAGCGAAGCATCCGGACGAATATAAATTGCATCGCACTTTGGGCCCCAATTACGTGATTCCGGGCGGCGAGAGCGTTCGCCAACAGGTCGACAGAAACGTGACTTGCCTGAACGAGCTTGCCGGCAAACATCAAGGCGAGCAAATCGTCGTAGTTACCCACGGCGGCGTCGTCAGCGGCTTTTTTCGCTACACCCTTTCCATACCGCTCGAAGCGCCCAGGCGATTCGAGTTCGTCAACGCCGGATTGAACATTTTTTTCAATGAGGCGGGCGATTGGTTTCTTCTCACCTGGGGCGACGTGAGCCATCTGGCGCCGGGTGCAACGAGCGAAGGGGACGACCCATAAACGCTGCTGAAAAAGGTCATCTGCTTCGTTGCGCTCGGCCGACTCACTCCAACGTACTAGCCTGTACGCGTCCGTTCGTCGATGATTGCGCGCCTCGCATATGAGCCTTTTGAGCAGCGTTTATTTAGGGGAGACTTGTAGGACTGATGCCGCGTTCCGAGACGTTCACATAGTTTCGTTTAAGCTGAAACGCCAGACGCGAGACTCGAAACGCTAAACGGAGGCGCTGGAGCGTTTCTCCATTCTGACGGAAAAGCCCGGGCGTTTGATGAAAACCTGGCTCGATTCTTTGCGGTGCGAAAGTTGCTCGATGATTTTAACCAGCGGCTGGGTGGCATCGAGGTATTCGCGCGGCTTACCGTGATCGGGCAGCGCGTTAACGTAATCTTCGCCTGCGAAATAGTACAATATCAAGTCCTCGTCGGAGAGATTCACCCCGTACTTCTGCCGCATCTCGTGCAGCGTCGGCTCCGGCTGCTCCCAGTGCGTCCATTCCTTGGCGCGCGGCCGGCTAAGAATTTTGTCCCTGACGTTGCGATCCATCACTTCGACGGCTTCTTTGCCCCAAATGCCCAGCGCATATTGAATATTTTGGTCAGGGACTTCCTTGTAGCGCTCGCCGACGATCACGTTGATGGCGGCCTGCGTGCCGACGAACTGCGAAAGCGGCGTGACCATGATCGGATAGCCGAAGTCGGCGCGCACGCGGGCGGCTTCTTCCAGCGCGGCTTCCATCTTCTGCTCCATGCCCACGATTTTGAGCTGATGGCGCATATTGGAGATCATGCCGCCGGGAACCTGGTGACCGTAAAGCGACTGATCGAATTCCATCGGCCTGCCGATGGGCAGTCCGTCTTTTTTCGCCACGGCGTTGAAATGGCGCACCACCGGTTCGAGTGGTTTCAAATCCACCTGCGGTGCGTAGCCGAGCGCTATGAGATTATTCGCGATGTTGAATACCGACGGTTGCGACGAGCCGTTGGCGAGCGGCGGAATCGCCGTGTGTAAAATCCGCATTCCCAGCTTGACGCCCTCGAGATAATTGAGCGGTGCTTGGCCGCTGTTGCAATGGGCATGGAATTCCACCGGAATATCGCCCGCGGCTTTGAGAACGACCGGGATAAGCGTGCGGGCGCGCTCGGGAGTGAGCAGGCCTCCGACATCTTTGAAGCAGATACGCCAAGGCTTGGCCGCAGCGGCTTCGGCCGCCTTGCGGGCATAATATTCGTCGGTATGGCGCGGCGAAACGGAATAGATCAGATTGGCCACCGTATCCATGCCGTTCTTTTTCAGATCGTCGATCTCTTCTTTGAAAGCGGTGTAGTCATTCCAGCAGTTGGAGGTACGCGTCAACGTAAGGCCATAGGAAACCAGCCGCTCGACGAGAAGCTTCAGAATGCAGTGTGGCGTTTTCTCGAACGCGCTGTGCATGCCGCCGTGATAACGCAAGCGCGTCTTCTTAATCCGCTTGGTGCCTTCCTTAAGCCAGTACCAGGGATTTTCTTTGTGCTCGCGAACGTATTTCTTGAAAATAACGCTCAGGAAAAATTCCATCGATTCGAAACCGGCTTCGTCCATGTGTGGCAGCGCCGGCAGCATGGCGCCGATTTTCATGTTCAGAGCCCAGAGGCTCTGGTTCCCGTCACGAACCGTGGTATCGATGAAGCGAACTTCGTTGCTCATAATCCTCCAGTCAATTGCGTCAGATATTAATCTGTATAGACTGCTTCGGCATAGGTCAATATGCAGTTCGAATGTTAGGGCGAGATCCTTCACTGCATTCAGGATGACACTTTCGTGTTTTGTCACTGTGAGCGAAGCGAAGAGTATCGAGTCGCGCCCGATCAGGTTTGCCATGCACCGAAACTCCGCTCAACAAAGGGAAGGGGCGAAATACAATGAAATCCTATCGCAAAGAGCTCTGGTTCAATACGCCGACAAGAGTCGCTTTCATCAACGTTACGAAGCAGGTGCAAGACTGCATCGATGAAAGCAGCGTGCGCGAAGGCCTGGCGCTGGTGAACGCAATGCACATTACCGCGTCGGTTTTCATCAACGACGACGAATCCGGCTTGCACCATGACTATACAGTATGGCTGGAGAAGCTCGCGCCGCACGAGCCGCTGAAGCAGTATCGGCACAACGACACTGGCGAGGACAACGCCGACGCGCACATCAAGCGCCAGGTCATGGGACGTGAAGTGGTCGTTGCCATCACCGGCGGCAAGCTCGATTTCGGCCCATGGGAACAGATCTTTTACGGCGAGTTCGACGGACGGCGCCGCAAGCGCGTGCTGGTAAAAATTATCGGTGAGTGAGGAAGCTTTTGGCGAGGTTGTACCCAAGGCGCAATACGCAAGAGCACCGGCTATCGGCTCCCATCGAGGGTCGCGCCCCTTATCGGCCCCCATGTCCTCATTATCCGCACTGCGTCGGGTGCCCCTTGATCGATGTGCCGTATCCAGAGCAGCTCGTCCGCAAGCGTGCGATCGTCCTCGAATCGTTTGCTCGTTATTCCTCGCTGGCTGCTGTCGAGGTGCCACGAGTGGCGCCGGCGCCGCAGCGTCTCGCCTATCGCACGCGGGTCAAGCTCGTGGTCAGACGAAATCGCGACCAAATTGCCTTGGGACTTTACGTTCCTGACACCCATCGCGTGATCGACATCACCTCTTGTCCGGTTCACCCGCGGCCCGTCAATCAAGCTGCGCAGTATCTCAAAAAGAAAATCCTGGAGCTCACCGTCATGCCGTACGACGAGCGCGATGACAGCGGCGAGCTGCGTTACGTCGATTTTCGTTTTAGTGCGGCGCGCCAGGAATTGAGCGTGACACTGGTGACGCGGCATAGTTCGTTTCCTGCCGGCGTCCAGTTGGCGCGCGCTCTGCTCAAGCGTTTTCCATTCGTCACCGGCGTGAATCAAAACGTCAACGAGGCGCGCGGCAACGTGATCTGGGGACCGGACTTCCGCACGCTCGCCGGGCGCGAAACCCTGATGGACCGGATCGGCGATGTGAAGCTGGTTTTTCCGCCGGGCGTGTTTTCCCAGGCCAATCCTTCGATGGCGCGAAAGCTCTACGAAACCGTATGTCACTTTGCCGCTTTGACCGGGCGCGAAACCGTACTCGATCTTTATTGTGGTGTCGGGCCGATTTCACTCTATCTCGCGTCGTCGGCGCGCCAGATTTGGAGTGTCGACGATAGTGAGCTGGCGGTGAACACCGCGAAGCAGAATGCTCGGCGCAACGGACGCGGCAATTGTCGATTCCGCGCTGGAGATGTCGCTTCAATGGCGACGAAACTGAAGAACGATGTCGGTCACATCGACTTGGTGGTTGTCAACCCGCCGCGCAAAGGCGTGCAGCCGGCGGCGATAGAAGCAATCGTTGAATTTGGCTCGCCCAAAATCATTTACGTTTCATGCGAGCCAATCACCCTCGCGCGGGATTTGGATCGACTGATCACCGCCGGCTATCGAATCGAGCGCTTGGCTCTTTTCGATATGTTTCCGCAGACCGAGCAAGTGGAAAGTGTTGTTCTGCTGACGAACTAAGTCTGAGTTGCTCACCGACGCCCAAGGCAGAGTTCCAAAATTGAGCACCACAGCTATCTATACTTCACTTCCAGAAATCCCCCGATATCTTCTTTGCCAAAGGGAGATGATTTTTTCATT
>DATIEH010000415.1:0-3642 GCA_035455905.1 Binatia bacterium
CTTGCCAGTGGTTGGGCCGGCTCCAGCTGTGATTGATGCTTTGCCATAGCACCGGACGCCCGGTGCGGCGCGCCATCTGGGCAGCGTAGGCGATACGGCCGCGGGCATCGGCGCCGCCGCCGCTGAGCTGAACGACTCCGGAATTCATTTCAGCCAAGACGTCCAACAACGATCCCAACTCTTCGTCCGACGCCAGACGGCTCGCCACCGGTTTTTTATCTTCGCGAATGTGGCGCGGGTTCTGATTGGTGGAAAATCCCACGGCGCCGGCTTTCATTCCCTGGCGCACGAGCTCTTTCATTTTGGCAATTTCTTCCGCCGTCGCCGGCCGTTCTACGGCATCTTCCCCCATCACACGGTGGCGCACGGCAATATGGCCGACCAACGCCGCGGCATTGATTCCAAGCCGCGCACCGAGTGCGTCCAGATATTCACCTGTGGATTCCCATTTCCATTGAATTCCCTCCTCGAGCACGCGGCGGCTGATCGCTTCAACGCGGACAAAACTTTTGATCACCGCGTCGCGGTCTTCGGGTTTTGTCGGCGCTAAGCTCAAGCCGCAATTACCGACGACGACGGAGGTCACGCCATGAAAACACGAAGAGGTGCCGAGTGGGTCCCAAAATAACTGCGCATCAAGATGCGTATGCGGATCGATAAATCCCGGCGCCACTGCCAATCCGTCGACGTTCAGCGTGCGTTTTGCGCCGCCGTGCAGACGGCCGATCTCGACAATTTTGCCGCCGCTTATACCGACATCGCCGTAATAGCTCGGCATCCCCGAACCGTCATAGATTCTTCCGCCCCTGACTAAAAGATCGTACATAGGTTGCGCTCCTGTTCACCAACACGTTTCAGAGCCGAAAAAGAAGTTAGTCGATGGCTGCAACGATCGTCAAGAGAGGGACGCAGCGCAGGCGACTCGGAGAGCTAAATGGTCAGACGAACGCCCAGCCCCGGTCCTTCGGGCAGGTGAATCGCCCCGGCACGGACATCGAGGCCCTCGACGAGATCGCCCTCAAGCTCCTCAAACTCGGCAATCTCCGACGGAACAATAATCGCCGGCGTCGCGCTGATGAAGTGGGCTTGGGCGGCTTCGACGAGCCGAGTCGAACCGGTGCCGCCCACGTGACAAGCAAGGCCGACCGACTCGCACGCTTGCACGACGCCCCGGCTAGCACGGATGCCGCCAAGTTTGAGGAGCTTGATGCTGACTGCGCGCGCCGCTTTGTGTCGCGCCACCCGATATACATCGTCTGCCGAGTTGATCGATTGATCGGCGAGAATGAGAGGTTGAACAGCTGCGGTCACCGCGGCCATGCCCGCAAGATCGGTTGCCGGAACAGGCTGCTCTGCCATCGTCAGACCTGCCGGGCGTAAGCTTTTCGATGACGCGGATAGCCGTGGCGGAATCATAGGCGCCGTTGAAATCCGCGGTCAGCGTCACACCGGGGCCGACTTTTTCGCGGATCGCCATAAACGACGCCAGATCCTTTTCCTTTCCCGCCCCTAACTTGACCTTGAGATGGCGGTAGCCTCGCTCGGCGAATTGGCGCGCGCGCTCGGCCATCCATTCGACCGTTCCCATGCCGAGCATCTTCAGTACGGGAATTTGCTCGCGCTTCTTGCCGCCCAGCAGCTCGGCCACGGATATGTTCTGTGCCTTCGCCGCCAAATCAAAGAGGGCGATTTCGATTGCCACCTTGTGATACGCGAAATCCGGCACCACTCGGTCCAGTTCGCTCATCAACGTGTCGATTTGGTCGGCGTCGCGCCGGACGAAAGACTGCGTCGCTGATCTGATCGCCGCCAGACCCGGTTCGAAGCTCGCCGCTCGTGTCGGCAGAATCGATGCCGCGCCGATGCCGGTCAGCTCATTTTCGGTGTGGAGCTTGACGTAGAAGAGCTGTAAGGAATCGGCACTGTAACTTGCCGTTTGCCAGCGAATTTTACGCTTCAGACGGTGCGGGATGAGCTCCACATGGCTGATTTTCATAAATGACGCGGCGCGCGCCGACCAGGGATCATTTGATCGTTTGGCGGCTTAACTGCGGTTCATAAAGCAATTGAATGACGATGCCATCGGGGTCGGCGCAGTAAAAAGAAGCACTGCCATCGCGGTGAACCTTAAACGGATGTACAATCGGCACCCCTTTCGCGACGAATTCCTTCTCCAGGGCCCTCACCCGCTCCAGATCCTCGACAACAAACCCTAAGTGATCAAGTTGTCTTTCCTCCGCGTTCTTCGCAAAAACATCTGATACGCCGTGGATCGCAATGTTATCGCAACCGGAAGATAAATAGACGTTTTGCGGATCGGGCTCCCACACGACGTCCATGCCGAGAACGTCCTGATAGAATCGCTTCGATCGCGCCACGTCCTTCACTTTGAGCGCAATATGGCGCATGCCCTTGAGACCCGGAATTCGGCTCATCACCGGACTATAGCACACGACCGGCACAATGCAGACGGTTGAGACTCTTGCTCCACGGCGGTAAACGCGGGATATTTTTCTCATGAAAGAAGCCCTTTGGTGGCAAACCGAAGCCGACGGAAAGATTCTCTGTACGTTATGCCCGCGCTTTTGCCGGCTTGGCGATGGTCAGGCCGGTTTTTGCTATATCCGCAGGAACGTCGGTGGCAAACTTTATTCACTCGGCTACGGCACGTCCACAGGGTTTGCGATCGATCCCATCGAAAAAAAGCCCCTCAACCACTTCCTACCTGGAAGTGAGATTCTTAGCTTTGGCACGGCCGGGTGTAATTTAGGCTGTCGCTTCTGCCAAAACTGGAGCATCAGCAAGGCCAAGCTCGACGAAGCCGAAAGTTATCATGTTGCACCGGAACAGGTGGTTGAGCTCGCTTTGCGGAAACAAGTGCCGAGCATCGCATTCACTTACAATGATCCGGTGATCTGGGGTGAATTCGTCATCGACATCTCGCGTAACGCCCGCGAGCGCGGCATCAACAGCGTGATGGTGACCGCCGGTTACATCACACCTGAGTCCCGTCCGGAGGTATTTCGCTACATTGACGCCGCCAATGTCGATCTGAAGGCTTTTACAGAGCGGTTTTATCACAAGCTGACGTTCTCCCATCTCGCTCCGGTGCTCGACACCCTGGTTTGGCTCAGCCGGGAAACTGATATCTGGTTCGAGATCACGAATTTGATGATACCCGGCGAGAACGACCAGCCGGACGAAACCCGACGGCTATGTGATTGGGTCGCGGAAAATTTGGGAGATTCGGTGCCGCTACATTTCACGGCGTTTCATCCCGACTTCAAACTGACCGACAAACCGCGCACCCCAGCGTCGACTCTCAAACGGGCGCGCGCAATCGCGCAAGCAAGCGGCATCAAATACTGCTACGTCGGCAACATTCATGACGCCGAGGGACAGACTACCCGTTGCCCTGCTTGTCAAAGCATTTTGATCCGTCGTTCCTGGCACGAGATCATCGAAAACAAGTTGTCTGACGGCCGCTGTGCTTGCGGCCAAATTATCCCCGGCCGTTTTGCCACCCAGGCGAAATCCACTCCCCACCAGTCAGTCCTCGGCTAACTTTAGTGCTGCGCATCACAGATTTGTAAGAGTTCGCCTCAGCTGAAAACGACGACGAAAGATTTTTCGTTCAGCTAG
>DATIEH010000416.1:0-3436 GCA_035455905.1 Binatia bacterium
ACCGCTTTGTCCGGCTGGCTGTGCCGTTGACCGACATCGACAATGTCATTCGGGCGGTCCGCCAGTCTTTGCTCGCCGGCCTTGCGGTGGCCTCTGTCATGGGTCTTCTGCTGGCGTGGGTGTTTTCGCGCCATCTGACCCGGCGTTTTCGAAGATTGGTGCAGTTTTCCGGGCAGGTCGCCGCGGGCTCATTCCCACAAAATTTTTTTCCTGACAGTGGCAGCGACGAGATTGCCTTGCTCGAAGGTCATCTGAATGAAATGAGTCTTCATCTGCGCGCCAACTTGTCGCAAGTCATCGAGGAAAAGGAAAAAGCGGATTCGATCCTGCGCTGCATGATTGAAGGCGTCCTGGTGCTTGATCCCAAAGGGCGTGTTCTGGTGATGAACCAGCAGGCGCGCGCTATGTTTCATGTTCCCGATGACTTGAATGTTCATGGCGCATCCGTCCTGGAAATCACTCGCCACCCGGAGGTCCACCGAATTCTCGAAGAGATATTTACCTTCGATTTCTCGACTCAAACCTATTCAAAGGAAGTGGAGCTCGATGACGAACGCTGGTTTCGCGTCAACGCGGTACGTTTGCGGGATACTCGGGAGAATTTTCAGGGGTCGATTCTGGTTTTCCATGATGTCACGGATATCAAACGCTTCGAATCCGTGCGTTCGGACTTCGTCGCCAATGTCTCTCATGAGCTGCGCACGCCGCTCACCGCGATTCGTGGCTATGTCGAGACTCTCTTGCACACGCCGCCGGCGGATCCCAAGGAAAGCCGGCAATTTCTCGCCATCATCGATCGCCACTCCGAAAGACTGAGCCGTTTGACGCAAGATCTGCTGACGCTTTCCGACTTGGAATCGGGCAAGATCCAATTATCGCTGCAGCCGCTCGATGTGAGCCAGCTCATTCAGCGCGTCCTCGAAGTCTTCTGGGATCAAGCGGCCCGCAAGCAAGTCAAGCTCACCCAGAAAATCGAGCCGCAGTTGCCGAACCTTCTCGGCGACTTCGATCGTTTACAGCAGTTGTTCATCAACCTTGTCGATAATGCGCTCAAATACACGCCGAGCGGCGGTGAAATTACCCTCGAGGCGCGCTCGCTTCCGGCGCGCAACGGCGCGATCACACAAATCGAGCTCGCCGTCATTGACACGGGCGTCGGAATTTCGGAAAAAGACCTGCCCCGCCTGACCGAGCGCTTTTACCGAGTCGACAAGGCGCGCTCGCGAGACCTCGGCGGCACCGGTTTGGGCTTGGCGATCGTCAAGCACATCGTCCAAGCTCACAAAGGCGATCTCACCATTGAAAGCGTGTTAAAACGCGGCACGACGGTACGGGTCCGCTTGGCGGCCACGCTCGCTGCACGAAATCAGCCCGACACAGTGCTGTCTCTCTGAACCGCTTCTTCTGTTCGGCCGTTCTCCCGCTGGTTTTGGTTGAAGCCGTTTTGGACGCATGCTAAGTTTCATCGCGTCCGTCAGCTTTGAATCAAAATAATCAAAACAAATTCCGTTACTTGAGCAGGTTTTTGGAGTGACCATGCCGAAATTTCAGTTTCTGCCGGCCGAGACCAAGTTCTATGAGTGGTTTGAAAAAGCCACCGGTAATTTGCTCGAGGCGGCAGAAGCGCTGCAAGATCTTCTCGATAATTATGTGCAGGTCGAAAGCAAAGTCGCGCGCATCACCGAATTGGAGCATCGCGGCGACTTCATCGTCCATGAGGTCATGCACCTGCTCATCAATACTCTGATCATTCCGCTCGACGGCGAAGATATCGAACGGCTGATCTCAGCCCTCGATGACTCCCTGGATAAAATCGAGGCTACCGCCGTGCGCATGTTGATATTTCGCATCGAAGCGCCGACGGAAAAAGCCCGCCAACTCGGCCACCTCATCCGTAGCGGCGCGAGCGAGTTGCACATGGCGATGCCGAATCTGCGGGAAAAGAAAAATTTCCGGTTGGTGACCGAGCACATCAAGGAAATCAACACCATCGAGAACAACGGCGATCGAATTTTGCGCGAGGCACTGGTTGAGATCGTCGCCCACAAAGACGACATCTTCAACTTGATTCGCTGGAAAGAGATTTATGAAATGCTCGAAGAAACCACCGATACTATGGAAGATGTCGCCGACGTATTACAGCGGGTCGTGATCAAAAATGGCTGATCCGCTCCTGGTTCTGACGGTCCTGATCGTCGCCGTTGCGCTTGTTTTCGACTATGTCAACGGCTTTCACGACGCGGCAAATTCCATCGCGACAGTGGTATCGACTCGAGTTTTAACGCCGCTTCAAGGCGTCGCTTGGGCGGCATTTTGGAACTTCGTCGCGGCGTTTGCCTTTGGCACGGCGGTGGCGAAAACCATTGGCAGCGGTCTTCTTGACGTCCAGCAGGTGGATTCCTACGTGATTCTTGCCGGCCTTTTCGGTGCCATCGCCTGGGATCTCATCACGTGGCATGTCGGCCTACCCACCAGCTCTTCACATGCTCTGATCGGCGCCTACGCCGGCGCGGGAATTGCCAAAGCCGGGTTGGGTGTAATCGTTCCCGGCGGCTGGATCAGCACGCTGGCTTTTATTGTATTAGCGCCAGTGATGGGGATGCTTCTCGGCATGGTGAACTTGATTCTGATTCTGAACATTTTTAAACGCTCAATTCCCTCCAACGTCGATCATTTCTTTCGGCGCGGCC
Source organism: Binatia bacterium (assembly GCA_035455905.1). Classification (GTDB taxonomy): domain Bacteria; phylum Desulfobacterota; class Binatia; order UBA9968; family UBA9968; genus DP-20. The sequence goes on from DATIEH010000416.1 coordinate 2,691, forward strand.
AGCTGATCTCCGCCGCCGCCTACAGTCTTGGCCACGGGACCAATGACGCACAAAAAACCATGGGCATCATTGCCGGCGCTCTTTTCACCGTGCCCGCTTATCGCTATCTGGTCAGCGATGCCAGCGGCCATCTAGAAATCCCGTTTTGGATCGTGCTGCTCGCCCATGCCGCCATCGGACTCGGCACGCTCTCGGGCGGCTGGCGTATTGTTCATACCATGGGCTCAAGAATCACGCGGCTGCAGCCGGTGGGTGGATTTGCCGCAGAAGCCGCCGGCGCCGTGACGCTTTTCAGCGCGGCACATTTCGGCGTGCCGGTGTCCACCACGCACACGATCACCGGCGCAATTGTCGGCGTGGGCTCTCTCAGACGGCTGCGCTCGGTGCGCTGGAATGTCGCCGGCAGGATCGTCTGGGCGTGGATCCTGACGATTCCCGCCTCCGCGCTGATTGCGATGTTTTGTTGGCTGGCGATCGATTTCGCGAGAAAGATTTTTCAGTCGGTTTAGCTGCAGCGGTTAGACACTAGATTTCGCGCCGGCCTTCCAAAGCTTTGCCCAAAGTCACCGCATCGGTGTACTCGAGATCGCCGCCCATAGGTAGTCCGCGGGCGATTCGCGTCACCGAAATACCCGTCGGCTTGATCACCTTCGAAAGATAGAGCGCGGTGGCTTCGCCATCCATGGTCGGATTGGTGGCGACAATCACCTCGCGCACGGCCCCATCTCTCAGGCGCTCGAGCAATT
>DATIEH010000417.1:0-2201 GCA_035455905.1 Binatia bacterium
GGAACGGGCTCGACGAAGTCATCTAAAAGCAAAAAGTCCAAGAAGAGCAAGAAAGGCTCGAGCGGCTCCAGCGACTCGACGTCAGGCACTTCGAATCCAAGCAGTACTACCGGCGGAGCGGGCGGCGGCAGCTACTAAATAGCGTTTTTTGCACCGTTCACGGCTTCATCTCTATGGGTACGTTCAAATCGAAATGGGCGGCTGAAAGGCCGCCCATTTTGCGTTTCTAATGACGATAGGACGAAGGATATAGGGCGCGCGGAGAAATTAACGACAGTCCCGTAATTTTCTCTACGCGCGCAACGGGCTACTCGTCTGTGACGCAGCCGGTGCTCGCGTTTTTCACGAGGCGGATGTATTTCGCGAGCGTGCCGCGCGTGGCTTTGTACGGCGGCATGTGCCACGTCCCTTTTCGCGCCGCCATCTCTTGGTCCGTCAGCGCAACTTGCAACAGATTTTTTTCGGCATCGATGGTGATCTGGTCGCCGGTGCGGATCAGGCCGATGGGACCGCCTTCCTGCGCCTCGGGCGTGACGTGGCAGACGATAAAGCCGTGCGATCCGCCGGAGAAGCGACCATCGGTGATGAGCGCCACGTCTTTGCCGAGGCCTGCGCCCATAATGGCGGACGTTGGAGTGAGCATTTCTGGCATACCGGGGCCGCCTTTAGGGCCTTCGTAGCGGATCACGATCACGTCGCCCTTATGAATTTGCTTTTTCTCGAGCGCTTCGAGCATGGCTTCTTCGGAATCGAAGACGTTGGCAGGGCCGGCGAAGCGAGTTCCCTCTTTGCCCGTGATTTTGGCGACCGCACCTTCCGGCGCGAGATTGCCTTTGAGAATCTGGATGTGGCCCGTCTTCTTGATCGGGTTCGAGACAGAATGAACGATCGGCTGGCCGGATTTTAGCCCGGGAAGATCTTTCACGTTCTCGCGGATTGTTTTTCCTGTGACTGTGAGGCAATCGCCGTTGAACATTTTTTCATCGAGCAGCAATTTGATCACGCCGGGAATGCCGCCGACGGCGTGCAAGTCCTCCATAACGTACTGGCCGCTCGGCTTAAAGTCGGCGAGAAGCGGCGCGCGATTACTCACGGACTGAAAATCATCAATGGTGAGCTTCACTCCGGCGGCGCGGGCCATTGCGATGAGGTGCAGAACGGCGTTCGTCGATCCGCCAAGAACCGAGACGATCACCATGGCATTTTCAAACGCTTCGCGCGTCATGATGTCGCGGGGCTTGATGTCGCGCTCAAGGAGAATTTTGATCGCCGCGCCGGAGCGGAAACATTCATCGAGCTTCAACGGATCGGTAGCTGGCGTGGACGAGCTGTATGGAAGCGACATGCCGAGCGCTTCGATCGCGGACGCCATAGTGTTCGCGGTATACATGCCGCCGCATGCGCCTGCACCGGGACACGCGTGGCGCACAATGGCCTGGCGTTCAGCTTCGGGGATATTGCCTCCGATGAATTCGCCATAGCTCTGGAAAGCGGAAACAATGTCGAGCTTTTTGCCGTCGACGTGGCCGGCGCGAATTGTGCCGCCGTAAACCATGATGGAAGGGCGATTGAGGCGCGCCATCGCAATGAGGCAGCCGGGCATGTTTTTGTCGCAGCCGGGTATGGAGATGTTCGCGTCGTACCATTGCGCGGACATTACGGTCTCGATCGAATCGGCGATCAAATCGCGCGATTGGAGAGAAAACGACATACCTTCGGTGCCCATCGAGATGCCGTCGCTCACGCCGATGGTGTTGAAGCGCATGCCGACGAGATCGGCAGCCGTGACGCCTTCTTTTACCTTCTCCGCGAGCGAGAGCAGGTGCATGTTGCACGTATTGCCCTCAAACCACATGCTGGCGATGCCGACCTCGGGCTTCTCCATATCTTTTTCGGTGAGACCCGTGCCATAGAGCATCGCTTGCGACGCGCCTTGCGATTTGGGTTTGGTAATACGCGAGCTGAATTTGTTGGCTGTCATGGCGCCTTTCCAGAATGCAGCATTGTGATTTTAGTTTTTACGAGTAACTTTAAATTTTGCTTGAAGAAACGGCAGAAAGCGAATCCTTTTATATTGCCGCGCGTAGAGAGGCAGACAATTTCAGCGTTCGCTCCGCCGCAAACGATATAGGACGTGGCGGCGTGCGGGATGGCCGATTGGGAATTTGGGCTCGTCAAAATCATCGGCGCGATCGTGCATC
>DATIEH010000418.1:0-2102 GCA_035455905.1 Binatia bacterium
CGCTGCTTGTGCTTGAGAAGGATACGACGCAGCTCGATATCATTGATCCCAACAGCCTAAAGATCGTTGCGAAAGTGCCGGTCGGTCCCGATCCGCACGAGGTGATTGCATCGGCCGATGGGAAGACTGCCTACGTCTCGGACTATATGGGACGCGGCGGCGCACATCATATCTTGACTGTGATTGACCTCGTGTCGCAAAAAGCGCTGGCGCCCATCGACCTTGGCGCGCTTGAGGCGCCGCATGGTCTCGATTTCAACGAGGGCGAGCTTTATTTCACCGCGGAAGGCTCGAAGGCCATCGGACGTTACAATCCTGCGACAAGCAAGATCGATTGGATTATGGGGACGGGTGAAGATCGGACGCATATGGTTTGGGTGTCTAAAGATCAGACGAAGATCGTCACGTCGAATGTTTCTTCGGGGACGGTGAGCATCATCGAGGCGAGCACGCGAAACGGAATGTTCGGCGCCGGTCCGCAAAAGAATTGGGAAGTCACAGACGTTACGGCGGGGCGCGGTTCGGAGGGGTTTGACGTTTCGCCGGATGAGAAGCAGATTTGGACAGCGAACGCGCAGGATAACACGGCGACGATCATCGATTTCGCCGCCAAGAAGGACATCACCACGATTCCGATTTCCGTGCGGGGCGCGAATCGATTGAAATTCACGCCGGATGGAAAATATGTGTTGGTATCCGGGCTGGGTGCAGGACCTGGCGGCGGGTCGGGTTCGCCAAACGCTGTGGTGATTGACGTGGCGAGCAGAAAAGAAGTGAAGCAGCTTAATCTTGGCGGCTCGTCGGCGGGAATTCTGATCGATCCGGTAGGTAACCGGGCGTTCATCGCGGTGAGCGGCGGCAACAAGGTAGCGGTGGTGAGTTTGAAGGACTTCTCAGTGACTGGCTACATTGCTCCGCTTGCGCAGCCGGATGGAATGGCTTGGGCGGTGCGTCAGTAGTGACCGGGAAATTAGGTGGGTTTACGTTAGCGGCGGTGGCGGTTTTGGGGCTCTTCGTTGCCGGCTGCGGCAATGATCGCGTAAAGACGAACCCTGAACTGGGGCTGAACGAACGGGAGGCGGCTGGCCGCGCTGTGTTCGATCAGTATTGCAGTGCGTGTCATAACGCCTATTCTGCCAGCGCAAAAAAAGGGCCCGGATTGAAGAGGCTGTTTCAAAAGAAGTTTTTGCCGAGCGGATTGCCAGCAAACGACCGTTTTGTGAGACAGACCATCGGCGGCGGGCGCGGAATGATGCCAGAGTTCGGCGGCTCACTGACGCAAGATCAGATGGATGAGTTGCTTTCGTATTTACATACGCTTTAGGTTTCACAGGAGGCTTTAAGGATGGCGAAGGCTTATTTTGTGTCTGTGTATCGAGGAATTTCGGATCTGAAGACCTTTGCCGAATACGGGAAGCTGTCGCGGCCAGCGCTGGAGGCGGCGGGAGGGAAGTTCCTTGCGCGCGGCGCTGCGGTCGCTGCGTATGAGAACGGATTGAAGGAGCGGGTGGTGATCGTCGAATTCGAGAGCGCCGAAAAGGCGATTGCAGCGCATGACAGCCCGTTATATCAGGAGGCATTGCGCGTGCTAGGCAAGGCGGCTGATCGGGATGTCCGCATTGTTGAGGGAGTTGGCTGACCCTTTGACTTTGCTTGCTCCGGAGATGGCAGCGATTAGAGTGGGTAGTCCGCCTCCGTCACTTTAATTAATGCAGCAGACAAGTTGATCCGGAGAGTGGCGCTTGGCAAGATTTGGATGAGAGGCGCCGTGTTCAAATCTTCGAAGAGTATTCTTATGGTTTTTTGCGGACGAAGAGCCAGCCGGAATTAGCACACTGGTCACATCGCGTACCATTGATCCATCCCGAGCCTGAGCAGGCGGGGCAGGGCGCCCAGTCGTCAATGCCGAGCGCGCTTATCGTGGTGCCGAAGCATCGTTCATCGTTGATTCGCTGAACGCAACGTTTGTTGCTCAACTGAATGTCGAACGAGCGTTTTCCGCACGCAGGGCAATACGCTACGGGTTTTTGGCGCCTATCCATTGGCGGTTAATCGTTGGGCAGCTTGGGTCCATGCCGGCGATTGGGAGCGTCGAACAAATC
>DATIEH010000419.1:0-3508 GCA_035455905.1 Binatia bacterium
ACCGGCCCAGACGTTTCCATTCCCGGTCGATCGGCAGCTGCTCCTCCGCGGTCAGGAACGGTTTACAATTTTTTGTTCGCCTTGCCACAGTCGGGTGGGGGACGGGCAGGGGATGATTGTCCGACGTGGATTTCGGCCGCCGCCGTCCTTTCATATCGACCGCTTGCGTGAAGCTCCGCCGGGGCATTTTTTTGATGTCATATCCCATGGCTTCGGCGCGATGCCCGGCTACGCAGAACAAGTTCCGCCGCGCGATCGATGGGCGATCGTCGCATATATTCGCGCTCTGCAATTGAGTCAAAACGCCGCGCTCACGGATGTGCCGGAAACGGAGCGACGGGCGCTTCTCGAGGAAAAAAAATGAACGGGCTCGACGTGACCCTCAGGACCGAACTCGATCCGCTGCGCAGAAAATCTTTGATCGCCGGCGTCTTGGCCCTCGTGCTCTGTTTGATCGGACTATTTTTTAGTCGCGGAGAATTTTTTCGCGCTTATCTTATCGCGTATGTTTTCTGGATCGGTATTCCGCTCGGTTGCCTCGGTATTTTGATGATCCATCATCTGGTCGGTGGAACCTGGGGTTTTGTCATCCAACGCTGCTTGGAAGCCGCTGTGCGCACCTTCCCGATCATGTTCCTGCTGTTCCTGCCGCTGTTGCTCGGCTTGCCGGACCTATTTGTTTGGGCGCGGCCGGACGCCGTGGCGGCCGACCCTGTGCTTCAGGAAAAGGCAGCGTACCTTAATATGCCGTTCTTTTTGGTTCGGGCGATCGTTTATTTTGCCGTCTGGTTTGGAGTCGGTTTTTTTCTGACCAAGTGGTCGCAGGCACAAGAGCGCTCCGCGGATCCAGTCTTCACGCAACGCGTACAGACGCTTAGCGGCCCCGGCCTGGTCCTCTATGGTTTGACGGTGACTTTTTCCGCGATCGATTGGCTGATGTCGCTGGAGCCGCGATGGTACTCAACGATTTTCGGCATGATCTTTATGGTGAGCCACGGGCTGATCGCCTTGACGTTTGTGATTGGCGCCGCATATTTTTTGTCCCGTCGCGAAGCGCTGCGACAGATCGTGGCTCCCTGGGTGCTGCAGGATTTGGGCAATTTGCTGCTGGCGTTCGTGATGCTGTGGGCCTATCTGTCGTTTTCTCAGTTCCTACTCATCTGGGTCGAAAACTTGCAACACGAGATCCCATGGTACTTACACCGATTGACCGGCGGCTGGGCTGTCATCGGCCTCGCGCTGATCGTGGTGCAATTCGCGTTGCCCTTTGTGTTGTTGCTGTCGCGAGCCGTCAAGCGGAACCCGGGGGCGCTTGCAGCAGTGGCCGGAGTCGTCGCTGTGATGCATTTCATCGAGCTGTTCTGGTTTGTGGCGCCGACGTTTCATCCGGGCGTTTTTAGCCTGCATTGGACGACCGTCTTGGCGCCAATCGGCATCGGCGGAGTTTGGCTCTGGGGATTTCTCGGCTATTTAAAAGGGCATTCGTTGTTGCCGATGCACGATCCCCGCTTCATCGCGATTCTCGAGGAACATGGATTGGCAGGCCATGGCTGAGCAACCTACTCGAGCAGATAGCGCCAGCACCGGCCATGAGCCGAACGATGTCAATCCGAAAAGCATTTTGTGGTTCGGGATCGGACTGGCGCTAGTGATAGGCACAGTCGTGCTCGTCAGTTATGGGCTGTTCAATTATTTTTACCGGACAGAAACTAGCAGGAGACCACCCCCAAGCCCGCTATCATATGGTGTTGAACCGCCGCCGGAGCCGCGTCTGCTCACTAAACCGGGTGCGGATTTAGCCGCCATGAGAGCCGAGGAGGATCAAATCCTCGGTAGTTACGGTTGGATCGACCGCGAGCGAGGCGTCGTTCGTGTGCCGATTGATCGCGCCATTACGCTGCTTGCGCAAAAAGGATTACCGATGCGCGCTGAATCCGCGGATGTAGGTCCGACTCGTAGCCCGGGTGCAGGGAAGGAGAAAACAAAACGCTGAATTCACCAAGCGCTAGTCGGATTTATCCCTGGATTAGGGCGCCCCGAGGATTGAGCCTCTATCTGGCGCTCACGCTATCGCTCTGGCTCGGCCTTGGATCATTGGCGCGCGGTCACGATGTATCGCGCCCGATCCCGCTGAGAGACGTCGAGTTCGATCAGAAACTGAATTCGCAAATCCCGCTGGACCTGAGCTTTACGGATGAGCGCGGGATTCCGGTTCAATTGCGCCAGTACCTGCGTGGCAAGCCGATCATCCTGAACTTCGTTTATTATAAGTGCCGTGATCTCTGCCCTTTGCTCTTGGACGGGATGGTGCGAACGCTACGGGCAGTGAGCTTTGATATCGGCGATGAATTTGACGTCATCACGGTAAGCTTTGATCCTCATGATACTGCGGCGCTTGCCGCAGCTCAAAAGAAGGATTTCGTTGGGCACTACGGCAGACCGGGCGCTGAACACGGCTGGCATTTTTTGACCGGTGAGGAATCGGCGATCCGCAAGCTGGCGGAAGCCGTGGGGTTTCATTATTCGTTCGATGCCAAAACCGGCGAGTTCGCGCATGCCACCGGGATTGTGCTGCTCACGCCCGCGGGGAAAACCTCACGCTATTTCTATGGCATCGAGTTCTCGCCGCGCGATTTGCGGCTGGGGCTTGTGGAAGCGGCCGAGGGCAAAATCGGAACACCGATCGATCAGCTGCTGCTCTTTTGTTACCACTACGATCCGATCACTGGGACATACGGACCTTTTGTAACCAATCTGGTGCGTGTTGCCGGTCTCATTACTGTTATCGGACTAGCCGCCTTTATTCTGTGGCTGCTTCGACGCGAACGCGCCAATGCGGCGGCTGCCGGGAGACCTGTCTGATGTTCGGCTCAAACTTACCTCTGTTTCCCGACCAAGCTTCGACCCTTGCGCCGCAGGTCGATGCGCTGCTCTATTTTTTGCTCGGAGTCAGCGTGTTGTTTTCGCTGCTGATCTCGATCGCGATCGTTACGTTCGCGATCAAATACCGGCGCCGATCAGATAGCGAGCGCCCGCCATTGATCTTAGGAAGTCTCGGGCTGGAGATTTTTTGGACGGCGGTTCCCCTGGCCATCACCATGGTGATCTTTGTCTGGGGCGCCAAACTGTTTTTTGTGAGTTTCTACCCCCCACCTAACGCCCTAGAGATCAATGTCGTCGCAAAACAGTGGATGTGGAAAGTTCAACATCCCGAGGGCAAGTCGGAAATCAATGAGCTGCACATTCCGGCGGGGCAGGCTGTCAAGCTGCTGCTGACCTCGCAAGATGTTATTCATGATTTTTTTGTGCCCGCGTTTCGCGTGAAAAAGGATGTGCTTCCCGGGCGCTATACGACGCTGTGGTTCGAAGCGAGCAAGCCTGGAACGTATCATTTGTTCTGCGCGCAATATTGCGGCACGCAACATTCCGGCATGGTGGGGCGCATCATCGTGATGGAGCCGCTCGCCTATGCGACTTGGGTCGGTGGTGGCGGCACGGGCGGGTCCAC
>DATIEH010000420.1:0-4633 GCA_035455905.1 Binatia bacterium
ACCGACACCCAGGTTGCGCAAATAGTTGAGCGGCGCGCCTTTCTGCATTCGCGGCAGTAGATGATGAGTATAACAGGTGAGGCAAGCCGAGCCTTGTCCGGCCATCATGAGTTCGACCAGCTGAGGATGACCGCTGTGGAACTCAACGCCGTTCGCGGCAATTTTTTTGAACAATGCGATCGCGGTGTCGGCGTTTTTATATTTCTGCTCGGCCAGGGCGATCAAAATCTCGGCATCCCGCGGCTCGGCCAGAAGCTTTCCTTTCCATTTCGGGTCGGCGAAGTCTTCGAAGTTTTTCGGCTCATCGGCTTTGCTTACCAATTGAGTATTCCACGCCGCCACCAAAGTATTGAACCGGGTCGCCACCCAATAAGTGCCCTTCAGATGATTGGCAAAAACGTCGGCTTCCGGCGGCAATTTCTCCAGCACCAGACCCTGTTCATGCACCTGGATGATGTTTTCAAGATTCATGTGGAAAACGTCGCCGATGGTTCTGCCGCCGCGTGCTTCGGAAATCGCCCGCGCGACGATTTTATCCGAGCTCGCGCCGGTGTTGACGGTCTTGACACCGGGAAAGCGCTTTTCGAAGACCGGCAAAACTTTAACCGCCGTGTCCGGCGTCAAGGTGCCATAGACATTCAGCGCGCCGCCTTCCTTCAACGCCTGCTTGTAGGTCTCATCGATAGTCTGAGCGTAGCCAGACACGACGAAAGAGACTGCGCAGCAGAGAACCCAAGAGCAACACAGTGTTCGCGCGGGGATTTTACCGTTTAGCCGCATTAGACCTCTCCGTTTATGAATGGTCTTCCTTCGTAACAAAGCGCCTTTCGAAATGTCAAGAAACAGCGCAAACCCTCTCGGCGCCATCCGACCGCTTGACCGCGGCGGGCCATCCCTGTATCCACAATCGCATGAGAAACTCGAACACTGTTCGCTTCAGCCTGTTCCTGCTGCTGTTGGGTTACTGTATCGGCGTCGCCCGAGAGAATTTTGCCGCCGACAAGCTGCGCATTTCGTATTCAGCGGTCAATGCCACCCAAGCATTTCTTTGGGTTGCGCAGGAGAAAGGCATTTTCGCCAAGCACGGACTCGAAGGCGAATTGCTCTATATCAACAGCGGCACCATGAATATCGCCGCCTTGGTCGGCGGCAGCGTGCAAATCGCCGGCGGAGGGCCGGTGTCGATCGAAGCGCGTCTGAGGGGAATCAAGCTCACCATTCTCGGCAACCCGCTGCCGTGGCTTGCATCCAATCTTGTCGTGCATCCGGACATCAAAGCGATTCCCGATCTGGCCGGCAAATTTGCTGGAATCTCGCGCTTCGGATCGTCCACTGACCAAGGATTTCGTTATCTGTTCCGGAAAAACGGACTGAACGTCGAGCGCGATTTGAAAATGCTGCAGATGGGCGGCGATTCGAGTCGCGTCGCCGCGCTCAAGGCCGGCACAATTCAGTATACCTTCCTTGGCGCCGCCGCTACCGATAACGCCCGCGCGCTCGGTTTTCGCGTGCTCGCCACCGCACAGCAAATGGCCATTCCCTTTCCCTGGACGTCCGTGGTGGTGGAAGAAAGTTGGTTGAACAAGAACCGCGAGCTCGCCTATCGTTACATGAAGTGCGGCACCGAAGCGATTGTGACCTTGAAGCGGAACCGCGCCGATAGCGAGCGCATCATCGGCAAATACATGAAAATCACCGATCCCAAGCTGGTGGCGACGGAATTTGATTTCGTCGCATCGCTGATGCCGGATTATATCGCGCCGACGCTAGACGGCATCAAGCTGATCCTCGAGAATTTTGGCAAAGAATATCCTGACGCGCCGCGACGGGACCCGAAGGAATTCGCCGACGGTTCCATTATCGAGCGGCTCAAAAACGAGCGATTTGTCGAGGGACTGAAGTCCTAGTAGTATCACGCTTTGAAATAGAAGCCTGGTTCCGTAAGCTGGACATCTCCATCGACGCGAGGAGGTCAGACGATGCATCGTGCTCTCATACGACTGGCGTGCGTTATCCTGCTTGCCCTTTCGATCGCAACGGCTTTCGCTCACGCGCAGCAAAGCCCTAAACTAACGCCGATCAATTACGGCAACATCGTTCTGACGGCGTCCACGTGGCCCTTTTTGATCGCCGAGCAGGAAGGCTTTTTCGTCAAAGAGAGCATCGACTTCAAGCGCGTGATCGGCGGCAACACCACCGCCACCACGCAGGCACTGGTTGGCGGTTCGACAGATATCGCTCAGATGAATCTGGTAAATCTGCTCGGCGCCAATTCGGCGGGAGCCGATCTGGTCGTGATCGCCGGCGACTCGACCGTACCGATCTATACTTTGATCGTTCATCCGTCGATCAAGAGCTACGCTGACCTGAAGGGAAAACGACTGGCGGTAACGGGACCAACCGACCCGCTGAATTATATTTTCGTGCGCATGTTGGCAGCCAACGGCCTGACACCCGCTGATTACGAGTTGATCGGTCTCGGCGGTGCGCCCCAGCGTCTCGCGGCGGTGCAGAACGGAGGAGTGGCGGGCGCGTTGGTCAACCAACCGTCGGATTTCATCGCGCTGGCGTCCGGGTTCAACTCGCTCGGCCTCTCAACCGATTACGTCGACAACTTCCAGTACACGATCACCGGCGCACGGCGCGACTGGGCGCAAAAGAACCGTCCGCTCGTGGTGCGCTTTCTGCGCGCCTATCTGAAAGCCTGCGAATTTTTCTACGATCCCAAAAACAAAGAGGCGGCTGTACGCGCGCTCGCCGAGCGCACCAAGTCGGATAAAGAGGAAGCGGAAAAAACCTACGCCCTCTATATGAAAACCAAAAAGACGATTCCGCGCGACGGCGGTGTCGATGTGCAGGGCGCGCGCAAGGTTGCGGAGAGCTGGAAAGACTTCGGCCTGCCAAAGACACCTCCGCCGGTCGATAGCGCCATCGACTTGAGCTATCTGACTGAAGCGAGAAAATAAATCAAAAACATGGCTATCAAAATCGCCGACATAGTTTTTAGGAATGGTCTGGTCGTCACGCCCGGAGGCACCATCGAAGGCGGCGCTGCGATCGTCGACGGCAAAATCGCCACCGTTGGTAGGGACGCGTTTTTGCCCTCTGCCGAGCGCGAGATCGATCTCGCCGGCAACTACCTGATGCCCGGCGCCATCGACCCGGAGTGTCATTTAGGAAGCCATCGACCGCTCGCCGATGACTTTCAGTCCGAAACGAGAGCCGCCGCGGCGGCCGGGGTTACGACTTGGGGAATGCAGTTGGTGAGCCTCGCAATTACCGGTGGCGCGGATAAGGTCAAGGGGCCGGCGGATATTCCGTCTTTTACTCGCGCGATGCCGCTTTACTATGAGGCATCGCGCACTGCGGCGATCGATTATTTCCTGACGCCGATTCTCGGCACCGACGAGCATGTCGCCGAGATCCCCTACATGGCCAGAGAGCATGGCATCAGCTCCTTCAAGTTGCACCTGCAAATGCAAGGGCCATGGAAATCTTCCTGGCCGGCTTACTCGTTCGATGATGGTAGCATTTACAACGTCTTCGCCGCCGTGGCGAAGCTCGGCGCGCCGGCCATTGCTCTGCTCCATTGCGAGAACTGGGAGATCGCTCGCGTCCTTCAAGATCGTCTGGTGGCCACCGGACGGACGGACATGGGAGCGTGGGACGATCGCTCGCCGGCATTCACTGAAGCCGGACACGCGAGAACCTATCTCTACTATGCCCGCATCGCAGGCTGTCCGATTTATATCGTACACGCCACAACCGCAGAAACATTTGCAGAGATCGAGAAAGCCAGAGCCGAGGGCCTGACCGTTTACAGCGAAATCGGTACCCATTATCTGGTACTGCACAAAGACGCATGGAAGATCAACGTACCGCTACGAGATCGCTCTACACATGAAACGCTTTGGCGCGCGCTCGCATCAGGCGCCATCGACTGCATCGGCAGCGATCATGTCGCCCACACCCGAAGTCGCGAATCGATGGAAACCGGCAATGTTTGGACGACGATCAGCGGTTTTCCTTCGAGAGTCGAGGGCATGTTGCCGATGATGCTGAGCGAAGGAGTCAATAAAGGTCGCATCTCGATCGAACGGCTGGCTCAGGTCGCCAGCGAAAATCCCGCGCGCATTTTCGGACTTTACCCGCGGAAAGGCGCGATCGTTCCTGGCGCCGATGCCGATCTTATCGTCGTCGACTTGAAACGGCGCGCCACAATTGCCAAGCAGCTTCTGCACACGATCACGCCGTGGTCGATCTATGAAGGCTGGGACGTTACGGGATGGCCCGTGATGACATTGGTTCGCGGCAATGTCGTCATGGAATGGCCGGAGCACGAGCCGCGCGCAAAAGTTCCCGAAGCCTCCGTTGGGCAATATATAAAGCGCGCTCTCGCGCAGCAGCATTAAGCCCGGCATAAGTCTGACGAATTCTTAATCATTGCATAGGACGCAGTGTGGTATCTCTGAAGTTCGTTACATATTTCAATCGTCATTTCGGGCAAGTTGGCGATAGCTAGCGCGATCCGGAATCCCGGAAAATTCAACACATCTGTATACTGCTTCCACCGGTATGACAGCACAACACCGGGTGACTTATTGAATTTTAGTTCCAGGACAACAGAATCAGA
>DATIEH010000421.1:0-5708 GCA_035455905.1 Binatia bacterium
AGAATACGCCGAGGCCGCGCAGCTCATCGAGCGACAACGGTTCGGCGGCGCAGGGATCGCACCAATTCATGTCCCAGGCGTATTCGGTGAAAACCGCCCGCATATCGGCGCCCTTTACCTGTTGATCGAACATGTCGCGGTAGAAATCCTTGAAGCGCGTCTTGATGTGGATCGGCAAATCCATGCCGCTTGGCAACTTGATCGAGCGGTAGTTGGTCGGCTCGACCCGGCCTTTTTGCGTGAGCGTGTAGATAAACAGCTCCTGGTAGCCGTCGGCGTTCAAAGTTCCAAGACGGAGTGGCAGCATGAACTTCGGCGACTCGTAGGCGACTTGGATCGGCCGCAAATAATTGAAGCCGAGTTTCGATTGCTCTTTGAGATTTACCTTGGCGACGAAAAAATGCATTTTTTGTTTGATGTAGCTGCCGAGCACCTCGGATGCGCCCTTGGGCAGCCGGTAACCGTTTTCTTTGAGCCAACTTTCCAAACCTTCTCCTTGTTTGGCTGAGAGAATGACAATGTCGTATTCGCCCACGGTGTACTGGGCTTGGATCGTGACGCCGAGGGCGTCGGCGCGCGCGTCGGCGGATTTCAAACGAGAGGCCGCCATGGGCATCTGCATTTCCCGAAGCACGCGCAACTGGCACGGGCCGTCGTCGAAGTATTCCACCAAGCGCGGCGAGGTGTAGGCGTCGAGATGGTCGATGATTTTTTTCTCGCCGACGTTGATCTGATCGCGCTCGACCAGTGTCGGCACCGGGATCACCACAGCGAATTCCTTCGGATCGCCTTTGAAATCATTCACCATGGTGATCACGGTTTTGTCGTCCTGACGCGCGAGCACGACCTGCGATGCTTTGTTAAAAATTTTCGTGTCGGCTTTGGCGACGTAAAAGCCGCAAAAGCCCTGCGCGGACCTGCTCTCAGCCAATAGGACGAACAACAGGGCGAAAAACCACGCTGGTTTCTTCATGAACCTCTCCTTTGCCGCCGATGTTTGGGCTTTGCCATTGGTATTTTGTTCCCGGGCTGAAGTCATCGATGAAGGGCGTAAGCATCGAGCAGAGCGCTAGCGACCAGAGCAAGCCGTTGGTGCGATAGAGCGCGAACTGGACGTAGGCCGCGCCGGCGGCGACCAGCAGCGCGAAAAGAATTCTTCCCGCGCGCGAGTCCGGTGTCGTTTTCGGATCGGAGACCATGAAGAACGTGAAGAGCAGGAGCGCACCGCTTTGCAGTTGCTTCAGCGGGATCGTCGAGGGATCGCCGAGCCAAAGCGCTCTCCCGAATAAAATCGCGGCATAGCCGAAAATAAACGCGAGGCTCACGTCGCTGCGCATGGCGCGGTGAATCACCATGCCGCCGAGACAAGCCATGAGGAAAGCAAAATGAAGCTTGCTGCCCCATTGCGCCGGCGAGACCCAGATATCGCCCGACAATGCGATCATCGCGACGATGCCGAAATTGGTCGGATTGAAGATGTGCTTGCCGTTCCACTTGAGCAAGAACTTGCTCGCGATCGTGATGGTCGCGGTGACGATCAGTAGCGCGGCGCTGTTGGCGCGCAGCAGCAGGCAAAGCGAAAGGCCGGAGATGACTGGGCTCAACGGATCGAACGCCGAGGTCGAGAGAAATCTCACGCAGAGGAACTGGGTGGTGAGAACCGTCCCGAGTAAGATTGCGATCGCGCGCGCGCCGACGTCGAAATTGAGCCAGCCGACGCCGTAGATCAAGAGGGAGAACAAAACCGCGATCTGGTAGTAGCGTGGGTCTGTAGGCAGCCATGCGGCGCGTCGCGTCGCAAAGATTCTTGTTTCCATTGTTCGCCTCTCGCACGGATCTCAGCCGCTCATATCTGGGTGGATTAGACGGAGCAGCGGAAAGAAGGTTCGGCGAGCAACTTTTGTCCGGTCGTCACCATCACCTAATGGAGCCGCGATTAAAAAATAGGCGTCTTGACGAGCCAGCGAGGGGTTAAGTAGAGTGAGTCGTTGTCGGAACTTTTGGCAATGAGATTACGATAGGACGTTAAGCAGACAGGAAAGGAGGCAAGGCCATGTTTGTATGTTTGTCGCCCGGAGGTCAGTCGCTCACCCAAGGTGAAACGGCGAAAGATAAACTGCTCGTCGGCACCGTCGAGGGAATTTTTTCGTTTCAAAAACGCGGCGCGTCTTGGGAGCGCCAAGATACCATGGTGCCGGGCAAACACTTCAGCTCGATCATCTTCGAGCCCAACACTCGAACCTTGTTCGGCGGCACGTACGGTTGCGAGATCTACGCCAGCGCGGATTTGGGCAAAAATTGGGAGCGGCGCGACAGCGGTATCGGCGAGAAGGAAATCTATTCGCTGGCCAGCCAAGTGATCAACGGTAAGCCGCGTGTGTACGCCGGCACGCAACCGGCGCATCTTTATTACAGCGACGATCTCGGCAAGAGCTGGACGGAGCTGCCGGGCTTGCGTCAAGTACCGGGCGTGGAGAAGTGGACGTTTCCCGGCCCGCCGCACCAGGCGCACGCCAAGAGCATCACGTTTCATCCGAAGGATCCGAACGTGATTCATGTCGCCGTCGAAGTCGGCGGATTTTTGCGCAGCACCGATGGCGGCAAAACCTGGACGACCATCGACAACATCAACCCCGACGCGCACCGTGTGTTGATTCCAACCAACGACCCGACCAAACTTTACGGCACCGCGCCGACGACCAACTGCGGCCCGGAGACGCCGGCGGGTTTTTGTGTCAGCAGCGACGGCGGCGCCAGCTGGAAGAGCATGACGCCGCGCGATTTCCGCATCGGCTACGTCGATCCGTTCTTTGTCCATCCCGGTGATCCGAATTTACTTTTTGTCGCCGGCGCCAAGACGGGACCCGGCACATGGCGCAATCTGCACACCGCCGATGCGCGCATCGCGCGCAGCCGCGACGGCGGCAAGACTTGGGATATACTTACCGGTGGATTGCCGGATCACATCCGCGCCAATATCGAAGGCATGGCGATGGACGCATGGAACGGCGGCTATGCGATCTTCGCCGGCACCACCGATGGTGATGTGTTCTACAGCGAGGATGAAGGCGAGCACTGGCAGACGATTATCAAAGGCATCGGCGCGGTGTCGAAATCGCACCACTATCACAATCTCGCGCTCGAAGGGCAGGAGGCGCAGCACTGACTTAGCGACAATTCATTCGTTCGCGATTCGTAGGGGCACGGCATGCCGTGCCCCTTTTCTAATTCTACTCTTGGCGTCTTTGCGCCCCTTCGACGTTGCTCAGGACATGCTTTGCGCGAGAATGGTTTTCTCCGGATTCGGATTGTCTCCCGCCAAGGCGCAAAGGCGCAAAGTTGGAACTCGACTCAAACAATGATTGGCGGAAGTCCTTCGCTGCTTAGATTATAGCGCTCAAATACGCGGTCGTGAGAAACAACTCGCAGCTCATCTACGCTGGCTTGCGCGATGAGCATCCGATCGAACGGATCACGATGCACAACGGGCAGACGACCAGCAGTCAGGGCGTGGCGAAAGCCGATCGGCAAGGGCCGGAAACCATTCCGCGCAATCGCTGGTTCCAGATCGTCCAGTTCGACTTCGATCCGTCCTAACGCCGCTTTGATTGCTATTTCCCAAAGCGAAGCCGAACTGACGATCACCTCATTGTCGGGATTGGCGATGATAGTACGGGCGGCCCTCGTGAGCTTCCGGTCATCCGCCAACCACCAAAGCAGGACGTGTGTATCGAGGAGCAACCGCACGGCTCACGACTTTCCTTCGAAAGAAGCCAGCAGATCTTTCGGCAAGGGTGCGTCGAAGTTTTTCTTTATCCGAATCTTGCCCCGCATGGTCCCAGGGCGGCGCACCGCGCCTTTCTGAGTATAAGAAACTAACCGAGCGACCGGCTTGCCTGATTTGGCGATAATGATTTCTTCACCGCCGGCGGCAAGTTCGACAAGCCGAGAAAACTGCGTTTTCGCCTGATGAATATTCACTTTGGTCATAGTGGACTAAGCTTAGTCCAGTCTCCCGCTCTCGTCAATCAGCATGGTTCGCAGGCGCTGGCATTCCTGCGACTTCGTGCAAATTAACACTTGTCCCGAACCCAGGGCGCCCTCGCCGACTTGGCTCTTGGCAAACGCCTGACTCCTCACCGGACACATGTCACCTGATGTCGAACACTTTTAGGTTGAATCGTGTACATGCCACATGATGTCGAACAGGTGTAGTTTCATGTTTGATGGTCATCACGGAAACTCCTTTTCGGGAATTGATAAGGGACGATGGTCACGATTGGTTGCCATGTTGGTTCGCGGCGGCGCAGTGCATGGAAACGAATTTGGTCTGCAGTAAGGTCCACGTGGGCGCGGACCAAACGATGAGGCCAAGAACTGTCTACGACAAAGGAGTGTCCGAGTAGGCTGACACGGCCATGGGCATCAGTTCTGCGCAAGTAGATGACAGAGCCTTTGGGGCGCGCTTGGAGATCAAACTTCCAAGTGGCGGGAAACCAGCGCCGGGGTGGGGCAGATTCGATGCGCAGTCGGGCACGCTGGCGGTGGGCGGCAACGTATCTAGCGGACTGGGATTGTAGGGCGCCGAGAGATTCGAAATGAAAGCGCTGCCAGATCTTAGCTTGCCAGCGAGCGTTGAGACTTTCGACAGCGGCTTGAAAACCGGTTTCTCTTGGGGGAGCAAAGACTGCGGTGACGCCCAAGCTCAAACACAGACGAATTACCCTTCCCAAAGTGTCACGGAACTGGTGAGCGCCTTGGAAACGAGTGTCGTTGTCGAATTGGGCGTAGGCTGGCAAGCCAAAAACTTTCCAGTGCTCGATCATCGCCTGGACTGTCGTACGGGCAAAGATGGTGCGATTGGGCCAAGATCCAATCAGACCTCCGTGCAGCGATATGGCGTTGAGGACTTCGACGTTGATTCCACCTTCGATGACCAAGCCTTCGATAACATCGAAGCTATCGAGTTCACGGCTGCGCTTGGCCACCTCAGGCAAATACCAACCGGCTGGAGGGGGTGGATGACGTCGTCGATGCCGACCATCCAGAGCCCCACGCCGCTCCAGGATGCGCCCAATGGTTCGTATGGCAGGGATCTCCCTCTTACCTCTGGCAACCAAGTCTCGCTGGATTGCCTCAGCCCCGTATTCACCCAAGATGCTTCTGTCCTTGAGTTCAGTGCGGATCCTAATCACCAAGTTTTCAATGCTTCGCTTGGTGCGTTGAATACGGTGAGGCCGCTGCGAGCGATCCTGCCAGTCGACTCTGCTCAGTCTTTTCCCCTCAGCTCGCTCAGTCCAGTAATGGACCGTGGAGAGGCTAACATGAAATCGACGAGCCACCGTTCGCAGCGATTCACCTTGACGCACGGCTCTTACCATCGCCTTGCGTCTCTCAAACGGAGAACTTTTTAACCATGATCAATTTGCCTTCTTTTGCGTTTCCATCGACCATAACAGAGTGTTCGACATCTCATGGCAGCTAGGTGTTCGACATCAGGTGGCAGTTACCGCCTAAGTCGTTTGGTTCAGGATGCCGTAACACTTCGATCTCGGTTGGGTCAAGAGAAAACCCCGAGCCGCTTCTCACCGCTATCTGTGCCAAATTGGACCTGATGCTCACACCGCTCGCATGCTTCGTTGCCGGTCCGGGCCCGAGCGCGATGGATCGCTGAAAGATCGACTGGCCGGCAGAGAGTGTTTTTGATA
>DATIEH010000422.1:0-8953 GCA_035455905.1 Binatia bacterium
ATGAGATTTGCACCCGCGAAGACCGCCTCGACAAAGCCGGTTTCTCTGGCCCACTCACTTCGCGAGGGAGTTCGTTATACCCTCGACACCATTCCCATACGCGACGTCTTGATCCTTCTCAGTATCGTCGGTGTCATGGGCATGCCTTACATCACGCTCATGCCGGTTTTTGCGGCGGAGATCCACAAGGGCGGTGCCGATGCTTTGGGCCTAATGATGGGCGCAGTCGGACTGGGGGCGCTCGCCGGAGCCCTCGGACTTGCACGGCGCAAGTCGGTAATCGGTCTGGGTCGCGTCATTGCAATCGCGACCGTAGCATTCGGCCTCGGTTTGATTGCTTTCAGTTTCTCAAGCCTATTTTGGCTCTCACTGTTACTTTTGGTCGCTGTCGGTATGGGTTGGATGGTGCAAATCGCCGCCTGTAACACCGCTCTACAAACACTAGCCGAAGACGCTATGCGCGGGCGGGTGATGAGTCTCTTTTCGATGATGTTGGTCGGGATGGCCCCCTTCGGAAGTTTGGTCGCCGGTTGGGCATCCGATCGTATCGGCGCACCATCGGTTGTCGCCGTCGGTGGCGCTGGCTGCACGTTGGCAGGACTTCTGTTCGCGCGCCAACTGCCACGTCTGGCGGCCGCCGCCCGGCCGATCCTGATTGCGCGCGGAGTCATTGTCGATCCCAGCACCCGCGCTGAAGCGGTCGGCATCGATCCAACCTAATCGCCTGCTGTGGTGCGTCAGCTTCCCCCGTGAGCTTCTCGGCACCCTTCAAAAGCCATCAGCGATAAAGTGCATCGATAAAACCGCTTGCTTGCAGCTCGCGCACGAAGCGGTCATCGAAAAACCGCTTAGGATCTTGCCCCTTTGCTTTGGGACTTCTCGGTTCGAGCTCTTCGAGCACCGCTTTGATCGCCTCCACGGTTGGCAGCGGCACCTTCATTAAGTACTTGTTGGCGTACACGTCATAGGCTTCGGCGAGTTGCTCCTGGTCATTGGTGCGCAAAAATTTGCTCATTACGCCAATCGTGAACGCCCGATCCCGCTTCATGCGCGCGATCGCTTCCACTTGCGCCATCATATATCTCCGCACCAAATCCGGTTCTTTACGAATCACCTCGCCGCGGGTCGTGATGCCGGTGGACGCGTAAGGAAGATTCAACCCTGCGATATCCAGCAACTCGCGGAAGCCGAGCTTGCGCGCCCGTCCGATCGCCGGGTATGAGAGAATACCGGCTTGCACGCGGCCTCCCGCCATCGCAGGCACGATGGACTCGACGGCGCCGATCTGCACGATTGAGACGTCTTTTTCCGGCACCAATCCGAAATGGCGCAGCGCGATGCGCGCTCCGGTGTCGATGGTCGTGCCGAACCGGCTGATGCCGACGGATTTGCCGCGCAACTGTTCGGCCGTTTCGATTTCCGGGCGAACCATCAGACTTTGCACGAGCGTGCCGATGGTCGTGCCGATCACGACGACATCGGCGCCACCCACCGCTGCGCTCACGGTGGTCGCGCCGGCAATCTGCAGAAAAGTGATTTCACCGGCGATCAAAGCGTTCATGCCCTCGACGCCGCTCGGAGTCGCAATGACTTCTACTTCCAGCCCGTGTTTCTTGAAAATTCCCGCCTCCCGTGCGAGCCAAGGCACGGCCATCGACCCCGACAACGAGGTGATGGCAACGCGCAGTTTGCGCACGGGTACCGTATCTGCAGCACCGTATGCTCGCGAGACGACACAGCACAAAGCCAAGGAGCACATAAAGCCGATCAACGCAAAACGGATTTGTTTCATAAGCCCCTTTCGCTTGAAGGGTATCGCAGCGCATGACTCCATTACGTTCGTCTCTCGACCGCCAGCTCGAGAATTAACATTTTCCCTACGCAGTTTCTTTTCATGAATTATACAGATGCAGAAATCATTCCGGCGGGACCAAACAAAAATGCCGCAAGCAGCGCAATCAGAACTGTTTTCTTCCGGTTCATGGCTACTCGTATCGCGTCAAGCGTGTCGGCTGCATAGCCGCACGACCATGTGATGACAAACCGCTCCCGCGGTAATCACGCTCTTGTTTATCGATTGCCTTTAACTCATCTGCGAAAAACTGTCTACAGGATACCATTGACTTGCCGCTCGAGTTCCACCTAAATTCGACGCCACGGCTACGGAGGGATCATGGCCACTCAAACCATTACAATTGGCTGCCGCGATTACGACCATACGCGCGCGCTCGCCGACGGCAGGATCGGAATCGACGGTATCGACCTCAAATTTGTCAATATCTCTCCGCCGTCCCAGATCTTTTTAAGGATGCTACACGATGAAGAATTCGACGCCTCGGAAATGTCGTTGTCCAATTATATGATTGCGCTCGGCAAAGGCGATCGGCGCTTCGTCGCAATTCCGGTCTTTCCATCGCGCGTCTTTCGCCAGGCGTATATCTGGATTAATACCCGCTCAGGCATTCAGAACCCGCAAGATCTGAAGGGTAAAAGAGTCGGCATCGCCGACTATTCCATGACGGCACTACTCTTCGTGCGTGGGTTCTTGCAGCATCAATATGGCGTCATGCCTCAGGACGTTCATTGGTTTCGCCGTCGTTCGGAGCACGTTTCGATCGAAGTTCCCGCAGGCATACGACTCGACAATATCGGCAAAGATCAGAGCCTTGATGACTTGCTCGAGGCGGGTGACCTGGACGCGGTGGCGTTAACGTCTCCACCGCGTGGCTTTCTTGCCGGCTTGCCCGAAATCAGACGGTTGTTTCGCGATGCTCGAGCGGTGGAAGCCGAATACTATCGGCAAACGAAAATTTTTCCGATTATGCATATGATCGTGATCCGGCGCGCGATCTATCAACAAGATCCCAGCCTTGCTGCCCGGCTGACCGAGGCATTCGACACCGCGAAGCATCTGTCCTTCGAAGCCTACGCCGAAGGACTGTCGTGCTTGCCTTGGGTCCATTTAGATCTGGAATATGCCCAAGAAATCTTCGGTAGCGATTTTTACCCGTACGGTGTGAGGAAGAATCTACCGACCTTGGAGGCCGCGACGCTGTATTCAAATGAACAAGGCCTGACCAAAAGAAAATTTGAGGTAGACGAATTGTTTGCTCGGGAGACCTTGGAGCTCTTCGCTTAGACTCAGCGCTTTACCCAAGCGGTTAGCTGATCTTTTTGCGTAAATCCGGCAAAAAGCCGCTCTTTTCCAGGTTTCGAACAAAACTCGAGTCGATAATCTGATCGAGATCAATCTGATTTATTTTTGGATTGATCCGGCCGACGATGCGCTGCACGACTTTGTAAGCCGCCGGATTGGGCGCCAAATCGAGGGTCGTCATTAAACGCAGTACCTTGTAAGATGCTTCCGCTTCTTCAGTTTTGCCGAGCCGCAAATTCTTCTGCAATATCCGCATCACTTCGGATTTATTACCGGGCTCAAGAACAAATGCACTGGATTCCGCGAGCGCTTTGGTGAGACCGAGAAAAAATTCGCCACGGTTAGCAATACTTTCTTTGAGCGCGCAAATGCTGGGTCCTTGGTAAGGCGCCTTGAGATCGGCGGCATCGGCTAGTGACCGGAAACCTGCTTTGAGCAATCCCTCACTTACTCCGTATGTCATCGCGGCGACGTCGATGTTTCCTGCCAACAGTGCCTGAGCGATGACTGGCGCATCACCGATCACCCGAAGTTTGAGAGCAAACTTGTCCGGATCGACACCCAGGTGATCCAGGATGATCATTGTCTGCAGCCAAAATCCCCCGCCGATGCTTTGCACACCGACGCTTTTGCCGCGGAGATCTTCCAGGCTCTTGATCTCCTTGCGAACGATGAGAGCGCGCGGAATTTTGTTGATCGCGCTGGCAATACAACCGAGCCTGACGCCGCCCGAAACAGTGCTCAGAATCGTCGACTGAGCGGGGTAAACCGCTTCCACCTCTTTCGCGACCAACGTCGCCACGCTCAACGCGCCGTTACGGACCTGGATCATGGATGCGTCGATGCCATATTTTTTAAAAATGCCCTTTTCAATGCCCACCCACATGGGCGCGGCGGTTTCGTTGTAACCGCCGTAAGAAACGCGAAAACTCTCTTGCGCATTGGAAAATCGGTGGCAAAAGACACACACGACGACAAAGGCCAATCCATACAGAAGCTTCAAAGAGCGGATGCAAAACATTTCCATCCTCCAGGTGACTCGGACGTACTCACATGTTGCGACTAGGTACCAGAGCGTTTCAAAAGAAGTCAAACCCAGAACTGTTTTCGGCCCGAACTAAACTGAGTTTTTGTTACGTTCTATGATCAATATCGCGAAGCTTTCGGACTTGAGGTCGCGCGCGGACGAATTCTCTGGCCTGCCTCGGAATGCCGCTCCGATGTACTGTTTACCTCGGACGGTCAGGCAACATCTCGAGACCTTGCAGCGCTCTATGTTTGAGAGATGTCTAATATAATGTTTACGGATTCAGAGTGCTGGCTGGCTATATAACTTGAGCCAGCGCAGTCGCGGTGTAAAAAAAAAGGCCTGCGCCAAATGGCACAGGCCTTTTTAGCCTGAAGGATTGTATTGATGATCAGGAAGTTGGCTTGGTCTGCGAGGCAACAAATCTTGCGCGGCGGTTCTTTGCCCAGCAGTCTTCCGTGTGTTCCCTACACACCGGAATTTCTTCGCCATAACTGATGGTCGACATCCGATTAGCCGCAACACCTAATGTCGCCAAATAGTCCATCGCGGCTTGAGCGCGTTTTGCGCCGAGCGCCATGTTGTAATCCGCCGCGCCACGCTCATCACAATGCCCTTCGATCTGGACTCGCGCCGCCGGATTTCCCTTGAGCCATTCGGCATTGTCCTTCAAAATTGCGCGTGCGGTTTGAGAAAGATCGGCACTATCAAAATTAAAGCTGATATCCTTGAGGGGCCCGCCGCCTGCTGCCTCACCCCTTTGCAACGCGTCCAGACTGGAACCTGGCGTCACTTCGGACTTTGCCACAACTGGGCTGGTCGCCGAGGTCGCGGAACTTCCGCTAGAAGCATTCGGATTTTCTGAGGTAAATTTTCCCGGCGGCGGATTCGCCGGATTGCCGCAAGCGAACAAGCCAACAACCGCCAATACGCTTAATCCATAGCTCAGTAACAGCTTTTGCTCCCTCATCATCAATTCCGCCTTTCCCGTCCGTAACGGACTGATTTTGATCGCTGATTGTGAAGCATCGCAACGTAGCTGTCAACTATTAAGTAAAATAATATTTTATTTTAACCGCGGGATACCGAGCTTTACCAGGAAATCACACAGATTACCGTAATTGCAAACGCTGGCCTACGGCATTAACCGTATGCCGTAGAGCTTGTCTTCATCGACCGTAAGTCGATGCCAATGGTCTCCGCCGTCGGAAGTGGCGTAGATTGCGCCGTCGGTGTACCCGACGCAAAGTGAATTGCTATGGAACGGGCTGACGGCAAAGCCGCAGGTCATATGGGCATTTCCCGCCGGCAATCCATTCTTTAAAAATTCCCAGGTAGCGCCAGCATCGACACTGCGTAAAATCTGCGTTCGTGCTCCGCCGGTTTCCCGCGAAGTATCGCGGCTAAACCGGATCGTGTTGTACGGCCCGGCTCG
The DNA here is from genome assembly GCA_035455905.1 of Binatia bacterium. GTDB lineage: Bacteria > Desulfobacterota > Binatia > UBA9968 > UBA9968 > DP-20. Next base: position 5,620 of record DATIEH010000422.1, read on the forward strand.
CACCGTGCGATAGCCTGTCCAGGAAGTCGGCCCATTCTCTGCCGCGCCGACGTAGAGCCGATCAGGGACTGCAGAATCAATGGCGATTGGAATTGCGTAGGCTCGACCCATGCCATAGTCCAGCTTCACCCAAAATTTCCCCCCATCGTCGGATCGATACGTGCCGATGCCGGTGCTGGCGTAGAGCGTTTCAAGCCGCGTCGGATGGCGTGTCACCCAGTGCACATCGCGATAGACTCGGCCGTCCTCGTGCTTGCCCATTTGATAAGGCAACAGTCCGGCTGGATCGTTGTATTCCGGGTATGCAGCCGCGCTTACAGGCCCGCTGATGTCCTCCCAAATCTCACCGCGATCGCGGCTGCGCGCGACGCCTCCCTCTTCGATGCCGACGAGAACCTCATCCGGAACTCGCGAGTCCAGCGTGATACAGCGCACATGAGCCGTGTGGGGCGGCGGCGGAAATGTCCACTTGGAATAATCCGGCAAGCCGCGAAAGGCCGCAAGCTCTCGAAACGATCGACCGCCGTTGTCGCTGACAAATAGCGCAGCGGGAAGCGTGCCTACGTAAAGCTCATTGGGCCGGGTTGGATGAACCGCCATGGTCCAGATGTCACGATAGTCAAGGCCGCCGGACGGGAGCCATTGCCATGTTTCGCCGCCATCCTCACTGACGTGAATCTCTGTCAGAGTCGCCGCGTAAAGACGGTTGCGTCGGAATGGATCACGCACAAGCTCGCGCACGGTTTCTCCGTTGAGCGCACGGTCGAGTATTTCCACCCGCTCGGAGTTACCGTCCCAGCGACAACGCACCAGTCCGTCCGCTTTCAATAGAAACAGATGCAATTCTCCATTGCTCGTCGGCATAAAAACCTCTCGCTAGAAAATTGTCCTTGCCACTCTCAGAAGAAATCCATAGGTTAAAGCACGCTCTAAGTCGAGCACGCGACAGCAGGCAGGCACAAGCTGCCTGGCGCTGCTGGAGATTTCATGTTGTGTCGAGCTAAATGTCGGTAGTGTAAATGCGATCGGTTCAGAAAACCAACCCACCCACGACAAAACCCCGTCTTGTCCCACCGCCTGGTGCGTGCGATACGCACCTACATGTCTATGGGCCCACCGAGAAATACCCATTGAGTCGCGAGCGGAATTATACACCCGATGTCCATTCCACTATTGACGATTATTTGCAGGTACATCGGTGCCTCGGCTTGCAACGCGCCATAATCGTCACTGGCAGCGCCAACGGCACCAATAATGAGGTCACAGTCGACGCACTGTCCCGGATGAAGGGAAATTTCAAAGGCCTTGCGCTATTGAGTCCGCTGATCAAGGAGAGTGAATTGGTCGGTCTCAAAGAGGCGGGTTTTACCGGATTTCGGATCAAAGCCAATGGGAGAGGCGGGTTGTCGTTCGAGGACAGCAAAAAAATGGTTGCGCACGTCCGCGGCTTCGAGTGGCATGTTGAGTTGATGTCCCAATCGATGGCTGAAGTCCTCGACGCGGCCTCTTTTCTGAAGTCTCTCGAGCTACCCTATGTGTTCGATCACGTAGCTCACGCAGCGCCCTTTCACAATGCTGCTGATCGTGCTTTCAGTAACCTGCTCGCCGTTCTTTCGAACGAGGAACATGCCTGGATTAATCTCTACAGCTTTTATCAATCCTCTAAAATCGGCCCGCCACACTATACGGATATGATTGACGTTGTTCGCTCGATCATCGAAGCTCGGCCGGATCGCGTGATTTGGGGCAGCAATTGGCCCCATGCCGGGATTGCCGGTCCGATGCCGCATGATGCAGATCTGCTCGATTTTCTTTTGGCAGCCGCACCGGAAGAAGACCTTCGCAAGCAAATCCTTGCTGAAAATCCCGCCAACCTTTACGGCTGGCACCCGATATGAATATACAACCTGAACTTTGAACGGATAGTGGGAACACAAAATTGAGGAGCTAAAAATGTACGGATGGCGCGCACGGATCGGTCACGTTGCCCCCTCGCGAGGCGACACTCTGGTTTACGAGTTTTATAAGATATTTTCTGAAGGCTTCATGATCCTCAATACCACTGGAACCGTTCGCCAACTCGTCGACGGTGATTTTGAAAAACAGCTCGCTCGCATCGAAGAGGCGGTGCAAGATCTGGTCGAAAACCACTGCGATTCGATCATCTTCAGTGGCTCACCGCTTTTTACCCGTCTGCCTTTCGGCAGCGACCGGCAGCTCGGTAAAAAGCTCAGCGACAAGTTCGGTGTTCCTGTCGCCGCCGGTCTGACCGCGGAAGTGGAAGCGTTGAAAGCAATGAACTGCCAAAAACTGGTGGTCGGCACACCTTACCCGGAAGAGCTCAATGACAGGCTCAAACGTCACCTTGAAGCCTCGGGTTTCGAAGTCCTGCAGATCGCCGGCTATGGAGTGCGCAAAAATGCCGATCTCACCGATTTACCTGTCCACGCCTCTTACAAAATCGCCAAGCGTCTTTACGCTAAGGCGCGGGATGCCGACGGCGTATTCATCGCGTGTCCGCGCTGGCCAACCCTTTCGGACGTGGAACTACTGGAACAAGAAATTAAAAAGCCCGTCGTGACCAGCAGCCTGGCATGTATTTGGTACGCCATGAAGCTGATCGACGTGAGAGAAAACGTCCGAGGCTATGGCCAATTGATGGCGAGCCTGGCCTAAGGCTCGCTCTTTCAGTTCCAGACTTTTCGCGCCACTTCGAGCATTACCTCCAGCTTGCGGAACTGTTCGTCTTCACTGAGCAGGTTTCCGCGCAGGCTCGAGGCGAAACCGCATTGCGGACTGATGGCGAGCTGTTCGAGGGGTAGATAGTGAGCTGCTTCATCGATTCGTCGCCGCAACTCGTCGACGCTTTCCACCCGGCCGACTTTCGTCGTGATCAATCCGAGCACGGCGATTTTGCCCTTGGGCACAAAACGGAGCGGCTCGAAGCTTCCGGCGCGCTCGGTATCGTACTCTAACAGCAGTCGCTGGTGCTGGAGTCCGGCAAAAAGCTTCTCGGCGATCGCGTCGTAATGGCCTTCGCGATGCCACATGCTCTGGCGATTGCCGCGACAGATGTGAATGCCGAAGACCGTGTCTGCAAACCCGGCGATCATTTCGTTATCCGCTTGGATGGAACGTCCCATGATCTCCATCGGATCGTCGCCCCGCGAGCGCATTGCGGCAACCGAGTCCGGATCGACATAGGCCGTATAACCAGGCGCATCGATGCCAATGTACCGGCATCCTGCTTGAGAGAGCTGCTCGATGATTTGGCGTTCGACAATAACGACATCGCGCAAAAACTCAAAAGTGTTTGGGTAAACGCCACGGGAAG
>DATIEH010000423.1:0-8495 GCA_035455905.1 Binatia bacterium
TGCGCCTTGACCGATCAACCTGAGCTTGCCTAAGGGTTCTTAGAACTGAGCCGCGAATCAATGGTTACAGTTCACTAATATCTTACTTGGTCACCTTCCTCCCCATCTCCTTGAGAACTTCATTCAAGAGATCGCGTGCGACGAACTGCTCGATATCGGGCAAAGGCTTGCCCGCCGGCCAGCCGAGCTCCGGCGTCGTCCGGGACTGAAAAAGTTCCAGTAACAGGTCGTGGGGAATTTCCGGGCCAAAGGCGTTCGCTACCTGATTGTATATCCCCTCGGCCAATCCGGGCTCTTTGATTTCAAAATATTTCTGGATCACCTCGATGGTGCCCTGCTTGTTGGTCTTGACGTAATCGTTGGCTTTGACCATGGCCCGGATAAATCTCTTGGTCACGTCCCGCTTCTCTTTGAGAAAGTCGCGGTGGGTAATAAATGTCCCGCCGAGCCTCGGAATGTAATCCCCCGTTTTCACCAGGATCTTCATACCGGCCCTTTCCGCTCTCGCCGCATGGGGAAACGAGAGCAAAGCAGCGTCGATCGATTTGTTGATCAGCGCGGCCACCCGATCGGTCTCGGCGTTAAAGGTGATGACCTTGTAGTCTTTGCCCGGCTCCATCTTGAAGAACTTTCCGAGTACCACCACCGCCTCGGTGTAGGCGGCCTGCCCCGGCCTCTCAAGACCTATGGTCTTTCCTTTCAACTCCTCCACCCGCTTGAATTCGGGCTGGGTGACGATAGCCCATTGAGAAACCAGGGACTCGCCGACAATAAAAGCGAGCGGCGCTCCTTTGAGCATCGCCTCGGCGCCGCCGCCGGGAATCGGCACGAACTCGATTTCTTTAGCGATGCCTGCCCTGACTAAAACACCCGCGCCAGCTGAAATGAAGTCGGCGTTTAGCCCTTCTGCCTTTAACATTCCCTTGTCCACAGCGATGTAGGACGGGATGTGAAAGCCGCTGCCGCCAATGGTCTTGCCGATTTTGATCGATTGGGCGCATACGGAATGCGCTGACAATAGCAGGATTGGCGCGGTGGAAAAAATTGCCACCAGCGAGAAGAAAACCCACCGTCTTCGCACAAGATTGAGCCGATTCATGGAGTCCCCCTTTTCGCGTAAGCCGACGATAGGGAACCATATAATCCCGAGTCACCGACACAGGCAACCCCGCGCCATCCTGTTTGACAGTGCTCCAACGCCTGCCTAATGTGGGCGTGCCAACGAGACGAGGAGGAATAGCAGTATGAATATTCTCATCACCGGCGCCGGACTCATCGGCACCAATGCTGCGCGCCACGCCATTGACGCCGGCCACAAAGTGGTGCTGTTCGATCTTTCACCCAACCGCGACTACATCGAGAAAGTTGTGGGCGCGAACAAAGCCGACGTGGTGGCAGCCGACATGCGCGATCTGCCGGCCCTGCTTGCCGCGTTGGAAAAATATGGCGTCGACACGTTGGTTGCGACCGCAGGTTTGATTGGCTCGCGGGTACAGGAAAATTCTTACACCGGCGCGACCAATAACATTCTCGGCACGATCAACATTTTGGAAGCTTCTCGCCTGCGCAAATTGCGGCGCGTCGTTTACGTCAGCACTTTCGGCGCCTATGATCGAAGCAAGATCAACGACAATGTGATCCGTGAAACTCATCCCATCGGCGGGCGCAATCTCTACGCCACCACCAAGGTCTGCTCCGAGCATCTGATTCATGCTTACGAGGGCATGTACAACCTCGATGTGATCATCATCCGGCCGGGCGGCGTTTTCGGCCGCGGGTTTTACGTCGGCGGCTCGACAGTCGGCAAGGTGATGCGCGATCTGGCGCTGAACATCATCAAAGGCCGGCCGTTTACCATCGACGCTAAAACTTACGGCCCCAATGAATATGTTTACGGCAAGGATGTCGGTATGGCGCTCTATCTCGCATGCCAAGCGAAGAATCCCAAGCAGCGCATTTACAACGCCGGAACCGGCGTAGTCCACGGTCCGGAAGAGCTCGCTCAGGTCGTCAGAGAACTGCTGCCCAACGCCGAGATCAAAGTCAGCGGCACCAGCGGCGCCGAAAAGAGCCGCAGCATTCCGATGGACATCAGCGTGTCGAAGGCGGAGTTGGACTACGCGCCGAAATTCATGCTGAAAGAGGCGCTGCGCGATTATATGGATGAGCTATGGGCCGATGGAGCGCGTCCTTGAAACTGTAGGACGCTTGTTGGAGACCTTTAATTTCCGAAGCGAAACCGGATCATGTAATACAGCGCGGCGAGCCCATCTTTCCACGTAATCTTTTTGCCTTCTTGATAGGTGCGCCCGTAGTATGAGATCGGTACCTCGTAAAAGCGGCAGCCCTTCTTCGCCAGCTTCACGGTGATCTCCGGCTCGAAGCCGAATCGTTTCGACTCGAGATTGATGCCCTTCAATACGTCGGCGCGAAAGACTTTGTAGCCGACTTCCATGTCGGAGAGATTTAAATTCGTGAGCATGTTGGAAAGCAAGGTCAGCATCCGGTTGCCCATGGAGTGCCAGAAAAAATGCACGCGGTGCGCGCCGCCGCCGGCGAAGCGCGTGCCGTAGACGACGTCGGCCACTCCTTCCTGGATCGGCTGCAACAAGCTTGGATAATCCTTCGGATCGTATTCCAGATCGGCGTCTTGGATCATCACCACGTCGCCGGTCACGTGATCCAGCGCGGTTTTCAACGCCGCGCCTTTGCCTTCGTTCTGCGGCTGAAAAAAAATCTTGATCTCATTGAGCGCGTCAACGGCGCTGGCGCGGCGGTTTTCTTCGTGCAGTTGCGTCAAGATCTCTCGGCTCCGGTCCTTTGAACCGTCATCGACGAGAATGATCTCCTTGGGCACCGCCACGGCGCAGACACGCCGCACAATCTCCTCCAGCGTCCGCTCTTCGTTATAAACGGGAACCAGAACGGAGAGCTTCACTGTTCGAATTCGCGCTTCTTGAGCTCGCGCACGAAAGCGGCGAGTTTGGGGTCGGCGTTGACGGCGTCGTTGATCTTCGCTTGGAAATCCGCCGCCGCGCGCTCCAATGGACCAGTGTCAACTTTGAGGCCGAGCCATTGATTGAGCCGCAACAGCAACGCCAAAGTGCCGCGCGGGTTGGGCGAGACTGAAAGATAATGGGGTAACGATGCCCAAAGACTCACGTGCGGCACGCCCGCGGCGCGGCACGCGTCGGTCAGCACGCCGACGATGCCGGTTGGCCCTTGATAGCGCGACGGCACGAGATCGAGTTGATCCATCAACTGGGGATCGGTGGAAAATCCGGTGAGAGGCACCGGGCGCGTATATAAAACCTCGTCGAGATAGGCACCCAGCGTAATCACCATTTCCGCCTGGCATTCCCGCGCGAATCGCAGCATGGTTTCGGTAAACGTTCGCCAGCGAAGATGCGGTTCGGCGCCAATACCGAGCACGAAATCTTTCTCGATACCCATGCCGGCGCCATAATAAAAATCATAAGACGGCCAATGAATTTCCCGTACTTTGTTGTCGTTCAGGCGCACCACCGGCCGTTGCCGGTAGAAATCATAAAAATCCTCCGGATCGATGCTCGCGAACTTATTGCTCAGCAGTTGATCGATGAGATAACGAACGGCCGTCGAAGCAGAGGCACCCGCATCACTCCAACCGGCAAACGCCAAAACCAGCACGGGATTGCGTAACGTCGGTCGGCTATCAAAGCTCAAAGCTTCCATAGTCGAGTAATCTAACACAACTAATTGGTTTCTCTCCAGGGCAAAACGATGAAATCGCGGCCCGGAGGGTATTTAGGCAGCGGTCGTTATATTTCAGCCAACGAACAGCGTGAATTTCGCACCGTTTAGATTGGTCAGTGGTTTTGGCGCAAGCAGACAGCGGTCAGGAGAAAGTACCCGCTGGGCAATTTCCCAATTAACCGGCGGTAATGGGCTGAGTTGTCGGATTTCATCGAGGCTAAAATAGGCCGCATGATCGACCTCACGCCCGTCGGCGATCGGCTCGCCGCGAACGGGTCGCAAAAGCAGAATGACGTACATGCCGTTGCCGCTCTCCGGGTCATAGCGGCTGCGGAGCCCAAGTACAGCTTCGACTTCGCTAACAACACCGGCCTCTTCCTCGACTTCGCGTACGACCGCCTGCTCGATTGTTTCATCGGGCTCGATGAAACCGCCGGGCAGCTGCCAGTTGCCGCGGCCATGCCGCGATGCGCGCCGAACTAACAGTAGTTGATGGTCGCGCACGACGGCGCCTCCGACACCAATGTTGTAGCCTTTGTTGTAGCGCTCAGGTATTGCCACGAAGAAACTCGATGCTAGGTGGTGACGAAGCTAAAGCTGCTCGCCGTATGTGACCCGTCACTGTCTAACAGCGCTTATAAGGCGATGAGCTTCGGGAAGCAAGAAGGAGGAACAAAGCACCGAAAGAAAAGCGCCGCAATGTAGGGGCGACCGTTGGTCGCCCCTACACCGGTAAAACTAATCGTGACGGTAGTCTGTACGCCAGCGATCTCGGTCGGACACTCGGCCCCAGTTCCACCAGCCGTTGTCACCACTTCTATTCCTCCGGCCAGAGTTATCATACCGGTCAAAGTTGCCGTAGCGGTAGCGGTCATCGCGATACCCGTCGTAGCGACCGAGTTGCTGGCGATCCTGAGCGATTTCTCTCAGATCGTCGCGAATCTCCGTTCGTTTCCGATAGATGTCGTCACGGCTGGCGCCGTTGCGGTACAGACGCGACAGGTCACGCCGGTCGCGCTCCAATTCGTTATGATCCTTTTTGAGCTCGTGCCGTGCTGACTCGTCAAGTTTCTTCTGGCGATTGCGCGAATTGGCGTCTGCAATATTGGGCACGCCAAACGCGAGCAGCGATACGATCCCAGCCGCTAACAAGCTTAACCATCCTTTTTTCATAGGAATCCTCCTTTGAGCCATTAGACTCGCCAGAGTGGCTTACGTTAACAGGGTCCGCCATTGTCTGTAGGCTCAGGCGAAAATGAGCTTAAATTATAGAAATTACAGTTGTAAAACTGATGGTTTCGAATCCGTCCAAGCCAGCGGATTCGAATCAGCAATAATAAATCTTAAGGTGCTGGATTTTTAGAATGCCCGGAGATAGTTTGACTGCCGTCGCCTCGATTTATTCAGGAGCAATCCGTGACTGTTAAGCCAGCCTATGATCCGACCGATTCCCGCTATTACGATGAAAAGGACCTTCGCGCAGAAGCTGAACGCGTATTTAGTCTCTGCGCCGACTGCCGCTTGTGTGTAAAATTTTGCGGCAGCTTTCCCAAGCTCTTCGACGCCATCGATGATTACTGCACGGAAGGTAAATACGCTGAAGTCGATACCAAAAAATTAAAGCAGCAGGACGTCGATACAGTAGTCGATCTCTGTTTTCAGTGTAAGCTTTGCTACATCAAATGCCCCTACACTCCAGGTGATCACGAGTGGGCCATCGATTTTCCCCGGTTGATGGCCAGAGCCAAAGCCCAGCAGGTGAAGAAACGAGGGGTACCGCTGGTCGATCGGCTACTCGGGAAACCTGATCTCGTCGGCAAAGTCGGTACCGTTACTGCCGGGTTGGCCAATTGGGCCAACGAGAATTCAATTAACCGCCAGCTGCTGCATCGCACCCTGGGAATTCACAAGGATAAAAAACTTCCGCAGTTCGCGTCAAAGTCATTCGCCGCTCATTTCCGCACTCACCGGCAAAATATCCGGGGCGAACCAGTTGCGAAAATCGCCTTCTTCTCCACGTGTTACGTAAATTACAACCAGCCGGAAATTGGTCTCGATACACTGGCCGTGATGGGGCACAACAACGTCGAGGTAGCGTTTGCATACGAACAATGCTGCGGTATGCCGCTTTGGCACAATGGTGATATGGAGGGCGCCATCAAGGCCGCCAAGGAAAATATTTCGCGGTTGATAGGGCACGTCGCTCAAGGCCGCACTGTGGTCGCCACGAATCCGACCTGCTCGCAGATGATCCGCGTTGAATACCCGCGCATGCTCGGCAGCGACGAAGCAAAAACGGTCGCGAGCCAAACGATGGACCCAATGGAATTCCTCGCCCGCTTGGCGGCACAAGGAAAGTTAAAGAGAGACTTTAAGACTGGCGCCGGTGAAATTAGCTACCACATTCCGTGTCATTTGCGCGCGCAAAATATCGGTTATAAAACCCGTGATGTTTTAGAAATGTTGCCGGAAACAAAGGTGCGGGTTGTCGAAGAATGCTCGGGTCACGACGGCACCTGGGCGATGAAAAGAGAAAACTTTGAGCAGTCGCTCAAGTGGGGCAATCGGGCTTTTAATGCTATGGCGGCAGGGAATCCCAGCGTGACTTGTTCCGATTGTCCGTTAGCCGCCATCCAAATCGAACAGGGCAACGGCCGGCGGCCGCTCAATCCGATGCAGATCCTTGCGAGGAGCTACCGCGGCGAGCCGATCGTTTGATCGTATTCAAGCTACTTCGGCTAACGAATCAACAGCGGGTTCCAATTGGGCGCTCGAGCGCGTCAACCCGCAGGTCTCCGCAACTGCGTCACGATAAGCGCTCCAGAGATCGAGGGCTTCGGTCATGGTTCGAACCACTGCTCCGCGGCGCATCGGAAGGACGTGGTTGAGAATCGCATCCCATGCCGCGGCACGGTGCGATCCCTCCACCTGGCGGTGCGCTTTCGTCAGCGCCAGTCGAGCGACAGGCAGGCCGTAATACTTGACCAGAGGGTGCTCCTCCAATGGTGTCGGCGGCTTTTGCTCCTTAAGCTCCAAGGAGGAGCGTTCATCAGAAGATCCTTCAACGAAAATCGTCACAACAGCCGCGGCAATGTCCCATCCGAAGTGCTGAGTGGCATCGTCGAGAAAGGTCCGGTATTGTTTGGCGGCAGGTAAAAGCTCGACGTGTTCAAACCGCTTCAGATCCATCCCGAGACCGCGAGGGTACTCGAGAAACAGCAAAGGATGTGGGCTGCCGGCGACCAGGCCTCCAGTTTCCTCTTCGTACAAGTTTTCGGCCAGACTTCTACGAATCTCCGGAATCGGGCAACGAACATAAGCTCGGCCGACCAGGATTGGAAAATCGCGCACGTAGGTTTCGTACTCTTGCTCGAAATGCAAATGCAGTCGATCTTTTCTTACCAGACCCGAGGTAAACATTGGCCAGGCCCAATGGACCTTCTTTTCCATTACGGCGAGTAGTTGTTCGCGGAAAGTTTCTCGATCCATTGTTGCCTCGCAAGCTGGATTTCGGTCCTCGTTGCTGCAACGAAAATGCCAAAGCATAAACACTTGATGTTGCTTATGGTGAACCGCCAATCGAACAATGGCAGAATGGTTACGACTCCATGTTGTAGGGAAATATCGGGCTATCCTGCCGATCTAAATCCCAGCCCAGAGGGGCTCCCGATCCACCTCTCTTGATAACGGAAAATCGAAACCCGACCACTACCGCTGGCGACGGAGTCTCGACCGTTATGATCCGGGAAATTAGACTGGGTTTTAGTCTATAACTTTAGTTCGCATGGTCACGAACTCTTCGGCGGCGGTAGGATGAATGCCGATCGTGGCATCGAATTGAGCCTTGGTCGCGCCGCAGTTGAGCGCAATAGCCAAGCCTTGAATAATTTCCCCGGCATCGGTACCGACCATGTGGCAGCCAAGCACTTGATCTGTACTCCGGTCGACAACGAGTTTCATCATGGTCCGTTCATCACGGCCGGTGAGCGTGTGCTTGAGGGGCCTGAAGCGGCTCCGGTAAATATCGATCTCGAGGTTGCTGGCCCGCGCCTGGTCCTCGGTAAGGCCGACGGTCCCGCAATTGGGGGTGCTGAAAACCGCCGTAGGGACGTTTAAGTAGTTGGGCTTGGTTGGATTGTTATTGAAGAGCGTCTGGGCCACTGCCATGCCTTCGGCAATCGCCACGGGGGTCAACATCATCCGGTCTGTGCAGTCGCCGATGGCATAAATATTTTCCACCGTCGATTGCGAATATTCATTGACAATGACGGCGCCATTTCTTTTGATGGCGACTCCGGCATTTTCCAATCCCAGACTCGGTGTCTTCGACGTTCTGCCGGTGGCGTAAAGGATCTGATCAGCCTCAACGACTGTGCCATCGGTCAAAAGCGCCTTTAGTGTCCTGTCATCCTTTTTAATTCTTACGATATCCGCTTTGAAGCGCAGATCGATTCCGCGCTTGCGCATCTCCTCGGCAAGACTTGTGCGGATATCGATATCGAAGCCACGCAAGAAAAGCTCGTTCCAGTAAAGCTGCGTCGTCTTGGCGCCCAAACCGTGAAAGATGCCGGCGAATTCTACACCGATATACCCCCCCCCAACGACGACGACGCGCTTCGGCAGCGCCGGCAAATAAAAAGCCTCATTGGAGGTGATCGCGTATTCCGAGCCGGGAAACTTCGGCACCATCGGCCAACTGCCCACCGCGACAAGAATGTATTGCGCCGTGATCTTCCTGCCATCGACCGAAACCGTGTGTG
>DATIEH010000424.1:0-10089 GCA_035455905.1 Binatia bacterium
TTTACCGCGCACGATGTCGTCCATTCCGTCAATAGAATCAGAACCGACAAAAGAAGCTTGCAGAAATCCAATTTCGATGATTTGGCAGAGGTGCAGGCAGCCGACGATTACACGGTGATCTTTACGACGACTCAGCCGAACGCGGTATTTCTCGACCGGCTGCAAAATCGGTTCATCGTCAGCAAGAGCGCGGCGGAGAAATACGGCGATGACGTCGATCAATACGCGATTGGCACCGGACCCTACAAATTCGTGAGCTGGGCGCGCGATGGTAATCTCGTCATGACTCGCAATGATGATTACTGGGGACGAAAAGCGGACATCAAAGAAATCGTGCTCAAGAAGGTCGGAGAGGATGCGGGCCGCCTGGCCGGTCTATTGGCCGGTCAGGGGGACGTGATCAACAATGTGCCGGTTGAAGAAATTGCTCGACTCGACAAGCACCCGCGCGTGCGTACGGAAAAAGTCGAAGGGCTCAGAATGTATTTTTTAGCGATGAATGTTACCTACAAACCCTTCGACAACAAACTCGTACGTCAGGCATTCAACTACGCCGTCGATTCCACAGTGATCATCAAGCATATTTATGAAGGCAACGGTTATGTGATGAACGGGCCGTTAGGCGCCAACGTGATCGGTTACGATCCCAAGATCAAGCGCTATCCCTATGATCCGAAGAAAGCCAAGGAGCTGCTTGCGCAAGCCGGCTTCGCCAACGGTCTCGACGTGAAGCTTAATTTCTCGCCCGACCGTTACCCGAAAGCCCGCGAGGTTTGCCAGGTAGTCGCCGATCAACTCGCAAAAGCCGGTGTTCGAACCGAGCTAGTCTCTCAAGAGTTTGCCATCTTTTGGGGATCGGACGGCGTCAACGGCGGAAAAATTCCTTTCTATTATGTGGGGCGTCCAGCCATCGATGCCGACACCGTGTACGATCAATATTACCGCTCGGGAAGAACCAAGCGGGTCGGTTTTCAACATCCCGAGGTGGACCGCTTGATCGACGAGGAGCAAAAGACCGGCGATCCGAAAAAACGGATCGCCATGCTGCAGCAGATCGGACAAATTCTGATGCAGGAAGCGGCGCTCGTGCCGTTGTACACATTGGCGGAAATTTATGGCGTCGCGCGCAACGTGATCTGGAAAGCGCACCCGGAAGAAAAGGTGCTCGCCTTCGACATGAAAATTCGTTAAGCGACAGCAACAAGACTCGACCTTTGGAGGAAACTGAAATGACTGCAAGCGATCAAGGCATCAAGCGCCGAGCATTTCTCAAACAAGGGGCGCTCGCTGGACTGGGCGCGTGGGTCGGCAGCGCCTGGGTTGGTAGCAGCTATGCCGCGTCTAAGGAACGGCTAACCATTCTCAGCAGCATCGGCCTCGATACGCTCCATCCCTATGCGCACAGCTCGAGTCCGCAGTACGGCATCTGGAACAATATGATCGAGCCCCTTGTGGAGGTGAATTACGCCAAACGCGACTATTTCGGTGTGCTCGCCGAATCGTGGCAATTTCAGGGTAAAAAATGGATTTTCAAATTGCGTAAAAACGTGCGATTTCATGATGGCAGTCCCTTCACGGCGAACGATGTGATTTATTCCATCAACCGCATGAAGAACGACAAGCAGAGCCTGCAAAAGGAAAATTTTCGTGATCTCACTGAGATGCACGCTTTGGACGAGAATACGATCGCTTTCACCACCGAAGCGCCCAATGCGGTTTTTCTCGACCGTTTGCAGAACCGCTTTATTCTAGGAAAAGCCGGGATGGATGCCCAAGGTGGGGACCCGGCAGAGCAAAAACCCGTCGGCACCGGACCTTACCGCTTCGTAAGCTGGCAGCGCGATGGCAATCTGGTGCTTACTCGAAACGATAATTATTGGGGTAACAAGGCGGCGATCAAAGAAATCGTTGTGCGGCGCGTCAAGGAAGATGCGGGACGGGTGGCCGGCTTGCTCGCGGGCCAAGGTGATATCGCCAACAATGTTCCGGTGGAAGAACTATCGCGCTTCGAAAGCAATCCGCGCGTGCGAGCGGAAAAAGTCGAAGGCGTGCGCATGTATTTTCTGGCGATGAACGTCACGCACAAACCCTTTGACAACAAATTTTTGCGCCAGGCGATCAACTACGCGATCGATCCGTCTGTGATTCTCAAATATGTCTATGAAGGCAATGGCTATCTGATGAACGGGCCAATGGGATCGAATGTGATTGGTTTCGATCCGAAGATCAAACGATATCCGCTGGATTTAAAAAAGGCCAAGGAGCTGCTCGATAAAGCGGGGTATCCGCAGGGACTGGAAATTAAGTTGTATTTTTCGCCCGATCGCTATCCGAAGGCCCGCGAGGTCTGCCAGGTGATCGCCGATCAGCTCGCGAAGGTCGGGATCAAGACCGAACTGATCTCCCAGGAATTCGTCATTTTCTGGGGTAAAGACGGAGTCAACGGTGGCAAGCTGCCGTTTTACTATGTCGGCCGACCGGCGGCGGATGCCGATACCGTCTACGATCAGTACTATCGATCGGGTGTCAGCGTGCGAACGCAGTATAAAAATCCAGAATTCGACAAGCTCGTCGACGAAGAACAGAAAACCGGCGATCCGAAGAAGCGCGTGGCCATCCTGCAACAATTGGGGCGCATCTTAATGGAAGACGTGCCATTCGTGCCGCTCTACACACTGGCGGAAATTTACGGTGCCGCGCGTAACGTCGTCTGGAAGCCGCGGCCGGATGAAAAAATTGTCGTCAGCGAGATGAAGATCCGCTAAGCGCAACGGCTACGTTTCTGATCCGCTGGTTCAAGAAAGGAGTGACGGAGCATTGCAGCAATGCAGCGCTGTTTAAAGCTTAAGCTTGATAGCGCGACGCGGTGTCTACTTCTACAGCAACATTGATCGTCACCCCGGCTAACACCGGGTCGAGTCTGGGTAGCGCCACCCCAAACGTTTTGTCGGCGCGCATGGTGGCGCCCGCTTTTGTCGAGAACCGTTGTTGGAGAACCTGCCACCGGATGAAAGCACGAGACCCGACGATTTGTTCAATACATTTCATTACCGAGCGCACTCCGTGACTACGATCGGATAAGACCGGCCTCGATTCATCTCCGAACAAAATTGCACAGCTGCAACGTTGATTATGATGAAACGGTCGATCCTTGCAACGGATTTTGTGGCATGGCAGTTGCTGCACTGACCGTTATGGAAACGAGCACTGCCGTGATCGAAGCCGAGTCCGCCAAAATGCGCTATTCGTCCATTCTCAGATGTGTGGGCCAATCGCTCGAAGGACTGGAACTAAAATCAGTCGACATAAAATCCCATGGCGACAACTTCATCGTGCAAGGTTGGAATCGGGGCCCCTCGATGGCCATGGATCTGGAAAAGCATTACACGCCGGAAGATCTGCGCAAGCTCGAGGCCGAAGGACGGCAAAAACGAAAGCCATTCGCCGGACCACCCGATCTTCTGAGTTTGTCACAGATTCTTCGGCTCGCGGGAAATTATGTCGATCGGATGCGCGGTCGGTTACTGCGTGTCTCTTGGCAGGATCAATCGGACAAAATTCAATCCATCACCGTGCAATGGCAAGCCCAGCCATCAGGGGAAGCCGCAGCCGAAAGTCTCGCCATCGTCGAAGAACTCTGCATGCACATCTACAAGCAGCGAAAGAAAATGCCGCTGGTTTCGGAACGTCAAGCACACCGTCCGTTCGTCAGTGTCGCACGCGGCAGTTGAGCCGAAATCTGTCAGGCTTGGTACTTGACCTCGCCGCCCACCAAAGTCATTTCAACTTTCAAATCCTTTATTTTTTCCGGCTGAATCTCGAACGGATCTTCCGCGAGGACTGCGATATCGGCAAGCTTGCCGGTTTCGAGGGAGCCTTTTTCATTTTCCTCAAAGCCCACCCATGATGCCGTCGTCGTATGCATAGCAAACGCTTCGCTGACGCTGATTCTTTCTTCTGGCACCCAAACCTCGCCCCAGCGCATTTTGCGTGAGACGCACGCAGCGATATCTCGTAGCGGATCCACTGGCCAGTAACCTGGCGAATCCGAGCCGCCAGCGATGATCACATTATTTTTCAGCAATGTGCGGAACGGAAACGCTTTGGTCAGCCGCTTCTCGCCGACGCAATCCAAAATCGCATCGCCAACGTAGTAGCCGATCGCAATGTTCGGAATGGCAACGATACCCGAGCGCACCATGCGCTGCATACGCTCCGGGGTGCAGAGCCAGTTGCCCATATGCTCGATGCGATGGCGGTGGTCCTTGCGCGGCGAATTTTCGATGGCATTTTCATAGGCGTCGAGCGCCATGTCGAAAGCGCGGTCGCCGATGGCGTGCACGCAGCAACGTAGACCGGCCTCATGACACTTGATGACGGTGTGATTCAATTCATCCTGCTGGATCCGGATGATGCCGTGATTGTGCTCGTCGTCTTCATACGGCTCGTAAAAACAGGCGTTTCGCCCGGTGATGCCTCCATCGATGCTCATTTTCACGCCGCCAACCCGCAGCCATTCGTTGCCGAAGCCGGTGATGAGACCGAGCTCGATGAGACTCTTCGATTCGATCATCGACTCGATGACGCGCGGCAAAATGCTCACGCGTGCGTGCATCCTGCCCTCCTTGTAAATCTCCTGGTAGGCGCGCACCGGCTCGGCGTAGCGCACGATATCGTGGACCGTCGTCACGCCGCGCTCGAGGCATTGCTTCAAAGCGAAGACGATGCCGTCCTTGAGTTGGAGGTAGTTGAACTCCGGCGCGACCTTCTTGAGAATCAGCTGCGCCCGCTCGTGTAGTTCGCCGGTGGGCTCCCCCGTGTCCGGATCGTGTTTGATATGGCCGCCCGCCGGGTCGGGGGTATCGCGAGTGATCTTTGCCGCTGTCAAAGCGAGACTGTTGCCGACCGTGATGTGCGCGCCGAAGGAAATCGACACCGGATGATCCGGAACGGCGCCGTCGAGATCGTGTTTGTCGGGAAAGCGTCTGTCCTTGAGACGAAAATCCTGCATCGGACTGCCGTGGGCCACGATCCATGAGCCTTTCGGCGCGCTGGCGGCGGCGTTGGCGAGGCGTTGCAAAATATCCGAAACCGAGCCGACATCGACGTAAAAATCGCGGCAGTCGACGAGCTCCATTTCCGCCGTGCCTTTTTCGGAAAGATGAACATGGGTATCGGTCAGTCCGGGAATGGCCGTGCGTCCTTTGAGGTCGATTACTTTGGTCTCGGGACCGGCAAGCCGGCGCAGATCATCGGAACCGCCGGTGCAGACGATGCGCGAACCGGCACATGCGATGGCTTCGTGTATCGAACCCTGACGATCGAAGCTACGGATTTTTCCATTGAACAGAATTAAACTCGGGTAGGGCAGAGGTGGCAATGCCATAGGTAGAAATCCTCCTTGCTTGGCAGAAACACTTTGGCTATAAGTCGCAACGGATCACAAAGTCAACCACATGGGAGCAAATTGAAGATGGCAAAAAAGCCGTTTACTTGGCCCAACAACGCGAAAGTTGCATTCGTGCTCGGTATCGCCTTCGAGTGCTGGGACCGAAGCAAGCCGTCGCGCGGCGGCGCGCTGCAATCACCACTGCCGGCTAACGCACTTTGTAAGCGAGACTATTCGACCGAGACGTTTAGAGACTTCGGCGGCAAGATCGGCGTCAGACGGCTGCTCGATATCTGCGACAAATACGATCTCAAAGCCAGCATGCCGATCAATGGGCTCACCTGCGAGTACTGGCCGGAGCTGGTAAAGTACGCGCACGGCCGCGGCCACGAAATGGTCGCCCATGGCTGGGATCAGGGCGAATATCTCTATATGCTAACCCGCGAACAGGAGCGTGAAAATATTTTCAAGACCGTGGAAGCGATCACGAAGCTAACCGGCGAGCGTCCCACCGGCTGGTCTTCGCCCGGAGTTCGGTCCACTGATAGTACGCTGGAGCTCAACCTCGAGGCGGGGCTCCTATACAACTGCGACTACCACGACGATGAGATGCCTTATCCGCGCTCGGTCGGCGGCAAAATGCTGATCATGATTCCGCACCAGTACACGATCAACGATCACAGGATGCAGGAAGAGGGTACACGGCACGAATTTTTCGAAAAGTTCAAAGACGAATTCGATTACCGCTACAAAATCGGACCGGAAAATCCCACCATGATGAACGTGATTACCCATGGCTACTTGAGCTCGCGCGTGCCGGCGATCGACACCTTCGAGCAGATCATCAAATACGCGAAAAGTCACAACGAGGTATGGTTTGCACGGCGCGGTGATATTGCGGCATGGGCGAGGAAGTATTACGAGGACACGTAAGATTCACGACGGTTGCGCGCGTCTGGCACTAAACCTAAAGGCTGAAATCGACCAAGAGCTGATTGAACCCTACCGGGGCGTGGTGTCATTGCCCGTTACAGCCGGCAAAGCACAAATGCATCACGGTGAAGAGCGGAGATGACAGGGGCATCCAGAGCCTAAAGTTGCTTGAACTTCCCTGACGTTTGCATGGCATACGAACTGACGGAACATGCCCGCGACGCTCTGGAAAACCGGAAAATCGAGCTCGCCTGGGTAGAACGCGTGATCGATTTTCCGGAAAGAACCGAAGCTGATGCCGTAGATGCGGACATGGAACATCGGTTGGGCCGAGTCCCTGAGTGGGGCAATCGTGTGCTTCGTGTTATAGTCAACCGATCAACCGAGCCGATAAGGATCGTAACGGCGTTTTTCGATAGGAGGGTGACAGTCCCATGAAACTGAAAGTGGACCATAACGCAGACGCTTTGTATCTCACTCTGACTGACACTCCTGTGAACAGGTCCGAGGAAGTGTCGCCGGGCATCATTGTAGATTACGACCATCAAGATCGCGTGGTCGGTGTAGAA
Organism: Binatia bacterium; assembly: GCA_035455905.1. Classification (GTDB taxonomy): domain Bacteria; phylum Desulfobacterota; class Binatia; order UBA9968; family UBA9968; genus DP-20. The sequence goes on from DATIEH010000424.1 coordinate 6,892, forward strand.
ATGCTGTACCTTTCCAAACGGGCACCGGGAACCGACGTCCATCGGCTGCTCTTCGAGTCTGTCCCACAGGCGAGCTAGTGCCCGCGGCTTCCCGGGCTAGGCGTACGGGCAAAGCGACCATGCATAATCTCATCATCAACTCGCCCTACAAGAATGCAGGAAGAAGAGACGCGACACGAATTTTTCGAAAAGTTCACAGACGAAATCCATTACCGTATAAAATTGGCCGGAAAATCCCACCATGATGAACGTGATTACGCATGGCTACTTGAACTCGCGCGTGCCGGCGATCGATACCTTCGAGCAGATCATCAAATACGCGAAAAGTCACAACGAGGTATGGTTTGCACGGCGCGGTGATATTGCGGCATGGGCGAGGAAGTATTACGAGGGGAATTGATTCTAACCAGCCGCGACTGTTGTCGCCTTCACTTTTATTTTTCGTGACAGATTTTTTTGTGTCATGCCGGTGAAAACCGGCATCCAGAATTCCTGGATTACGGGTCGCGCTACCCGGACTAGATCCGGGGTTGCCTGGAATGATGGCTCAGCAATGCGTATTTCGGTCAGCACAAACATTAAGGCCGTTTTTTGACGAACAGCTGGTGCATGAGAGTTTCCCATTCGAGAAGCTTCTTTTCGGCTTCGTCCGTGGAGTACTTGCTGTCGAGATAAAGTTTCTTGAATTTTTGCTCTAACGAACCCACGTCCTCGCGCGGCGACCAGAGCCCGCCTTTCATGATGAGCTGCTGACCTTCCTTGGAGTGTAAGTAATCGAGAAAAAGCAGTGCGGCGTGCGGGTGCGCGCTTTTAGCGGATAGGGCGGAGTACCCCACCGTGGTGACCACTGGATCGATCGGCCGCCATTCGATCGGGGCACCTTTTTGCTTCGCCACCGTAACGTCGGCGTCAAAAATTGTCGGCGATAGCGGCACCTCGCCGGAAGAAACCATTCCGGCTAATGCGGCGCCGGACATATTTTGCACTTTGATGTCTTGTTCAGCGAGCCGATTTAGAAAATCCTGGCCGAAGGTATCGATCACCGCGCCGATCCAGCGTACCCCTGTGGACGTTCCGGCGATGGACATTTTGCTTTTCCATTTTGAATCCAACAGGTCTTTGAATACTTTCGGCGCTTCGGTCGTGGCGATCAGCGTGGTGTTAAAACCCAAGCTGTTGTAAGTTTCCCGGTCGCCAAGGTAATACACACCGTTCTTGCCTTTGGCTTTTACAGCATCGGGGTAAAAGCGCGCTTCGGGAGTAAAGTATTCCTGGAACATGCCCTCCCGTTTCATCACACCCATGGCCTCGGCCGTCGTCTCGATCACATCGACCAACGAGCGGCTGGAATTGAACTCCGTCATCGCTCGGCTAAGCAGGTTTTTCGAGTCGCTGCGCCATTCGGAAACCTTGATGAACGGGTACTTCTTTTCGAAATCTTTGACATAGGTGCGAAACCAGGTGTGCGAATCGTAGAGCGTAAGCTGCCCCTCTTTTTTCGCGCCCTCGAGCAGAATTTTGTCGCGATCCGCTCCTTGATAGAGCGCAATCTGGGGCAATGTTGTCGGCGCCGCGGCAGCAAAAAGCGCACAGAGAGGTAAAAACAAGACCAACGCGGCCGCAAGACAAAGAGCCGCAGTGAAACGCGCCATAGTTCTATGTTCTCCTGTGTTTGGGAATCCGCTTCGTCTATCGCTTTCGCATGAAGAGCTGGCGCATCAAGGTTTCCCATTGGGCGATCTTTGCTTCCATCTCTTCGGACGAATATTTTTCGTCGAGATAGCTTTTCGTGAATTTTTGCTCCCGCGAGCCCAGATCGTCGCGCGGCGACCACAAACCGCCCTTCATAATGAATTGTTGTCCTTCCTTGGATAGCAAATAGTCAATGAAGAGCAGCGCGGTATGAGGATTGGAAGCGCGGGCTAGCAACCCCGCTGAGCCGACGGTGGTCACCACCGGTTCCAGCGGCCGCCATTCCACCGGCGCGCCCTTTTGCTTCGCGAGCGTGACATTCGCATCGAAAATCGTCGGTGAAAGCGGAATTTCACCGGAAACTACGAGATTGATCAGCGATGCCGGTGCCATGTCCTGGACGCTGATATCCTGATCGGCGAGTTTGTCCAAAAACTCGCGACCCAATGTCTCGAGGACGTTGCCGATCCAGCGCGAACCGGTGGTCGTGCTCGTGATCGCCATTTTGCTTTTCCATTTGGGATCGACCAGGTCTTTCAGGGTTTGTGGTGCAGTCGCCGGCGAAATGAGCTTGGTGTTATAACCCAAGCTGTTGTAGGTCTCACGATTGGGCAAATAGAAAAAGCCGTTTTTTCCCTTTGGTTTGAGCTCATTGGGGTAATAGCGCGCTTCGGGAGAATAATACTCCTGGAATAGTCCTTCACGCTTCAACAGACCCATCCCGTCTGCGGTGGTCTCAACGATATCGGCGAGGACACGACCGGCTTTTACCTCTTCCAATACTTTGCGGATGATGTTCTTCGAATCGTTGCGCCACTGTGAGGCGCGCACGAACGGATATTTCTTCTCGAATTCGCCGACGAAAGTTTTGAACCAGGTATGCGAGGTATAGAGAGTGAACTGACCCTCGCGCTTCGCGCCCTCGACGAGAATTTTTTCTCGGTCGGCGCCCTGGTAGAGCGCTAATTGCGTCGTCGGCATCGGCGCAGTGGCGGCGAAAGCGAACGTGGCAAGCAGTATCGTCTGAACGGCGCAGCAAATCAGAGTCCAAGCCCGTTGTCGTCGATTCACGTCGTCCTCCTTGCTTGGACCGACTTACGACTGCAGCTTGCTTTTATGCTCTAGCAGCCAAGCCGTCAGGCGCGCGATGCCTTCTTCCAAGTAGATTTTCGGTTTCCAGTCGAGCTCTCGCTGCGCGAGGGAAATGTCGAGGGGGCTGCGCAACCGATGCGGCGCCACTTCGGCAGCATTCGGGTGCTCGCCAATTTCGAACTGCAAATGGGGTAAGGCTTTTTGGATGGCGCGTTTTAAATCGTCGCTCGCATAAGTTTTATCAAGACCGATATTGTAGGCACGACTGAGGCGCTCAGCGGTGAAGAGTGCGCGGCTCACCGCATCGGCGACATCGTCGATATAGATCAAGTCATCGTTCGGCCGGGTGAGAAACGGCCGGCAGCGTTGTCCCAGGACTCCTTTTTTCAATTCCAGCGGAATGCTGCGGTAAAG
>DATIEH010000425.1:0-5735 GCA_035455905.1 Binatia bacterium
ATCGTAAGGACCTTTACGGCGACCGGCGCGAACTAGCGCGGGATCGCCACGAGCTCCATCGTGATCGCAAAAACGGCTCCGGCAGAGCCGAGATCACACAAGACGTGAAGGAAATTCGTCAGGATCGTAAAGACATAGTGGGCGATAGAGTGGATCTATTCAGCGATCGAAAAGACATCAGAGGTGATCGGCGTGACCTTCACAACGACCGCCGAGAGTTTCACCGGGATGTTCAAACCGCGCTAAAAGACTAACCGGGACAGCCGTGAGCCTTCGCGAACCGGCGGAGACCAGTGACGGATTCCGTGGGTCTCGGTTTTTCGTCTTGGGCGCGCCAACATCACTTCAGGACAGGAGCTCATCGGTGCGTACCGGAGACGAAGAGTTGGTGGCGGCAGCCCAGGAGGGCAATCAGCAGGCTTTTGAGGAACTGGTGGAGCGTCACAAACAAAAGGCTTACCACATCGCCTTCGATTTCTGCCGCGATCGAGAGGACGCCAAGGATTTGTCTCAGGAGGCGTTTTTAAAAGCCTTCGTGAATCTCAAAAAGTTCGATGGTCGTTCCAGTTTTTATACCTGGTTTTACCGCATCCTGGTGAATCTCTGTCTGGATTATAAACGGCGTCTAAAACGCAGCCCTACCGATTCCTTCGACGAAACTTTGGAGAATCAGATGGAACGATCGCATGAGCCGAACCGACCGCGCTCTCCGGACCAACAGGTGCTGGCCGGTCAAATTTCCCGGAAAGTGGACGTCGCACTGCAAGCCCTGCCGGCAAAACAGCGCACCGCATTCCTCCTCAAGAATCATCAAGGCCTATCGATCAAGGAAATTGCCGAACTGATGCAAACAGCGGAAGGTACCGTCAAGGTTCATCTGCACCGTGCGGTGACAGCGCTCCGGCACAGTCTCGCGGAATTCGTTTAGGAGGATCAAATATGGCAGGCCATGGTCAATTGCTCTCGCCGTGCAAAAACCTCGAAGAAGATTTGGTACTTTTTCACTACGGTGAATTGCCGGCGCCTGAGCATTTTTCGCTCGAACAGCATCTGAGCGGCTGCGCAAACTGCACCGCTTATTTGAAGGATTTGAGTGCGCTGATGCCACTTACGATCAAAACCGACGATCCACCCGAAACTTTTTGGCTGGACTATAACCGGGAGCTGCGCCACAAAATCGCCGCCACGCGAGACAAAAGCTGGTGGCCGGCGAAGTTTGGAGCATTTTTTCAGCCACGCCTGCTGACAGCGTTCGGCGCAATTGCCGTCATTGCCGTAGCTTTGACGCTCACACTGGGGAAAGGCGTCTGGCAGAGCCGCGATCTGCCGCGCGAGGATGAAGCTTTGATGGAGGTGCTGCCGATGGCGGAAGACCTGGATTTTTTCAAAACCATGGACGTGCTCGATAATTTGGATGTGTTGGAGTTCATGGCGAGCCCCGAAGGCGCTGCATGAAGCTGCGCTACACAAGGGCGCCCCTAAGCTTGCTCGGCGCACTCGTGCTTTGGCTTGGTTCAGCGGCGTTTGGTGCCAGCGCCGTTTCCGGACCGCCAGACCGAGAAATGCTCCGCATGATGGATCTTTTGCGGGACATGGAGATGATCAAACAAATAGACATGCTTCAGGATATGCACAATTTGGCCCAGGGCGATGTTTCTGCCAAGGCTGCTCCGGAGCGCAAGTCGGCACCAGCGAAACAAAAGGAGAGCGCGAAGTGAGCATTGACAAGGCAGAGAAGTGCGTAAAAAGCGCGGTATTATCTCTGTTCGCGCTCCTGCTCGTCGCTTCCGCGGCTTGGGCTCAATCCGGACCGCGCTTCGAGCAGCTTGCGCAAAGCGATCAGGAACGACTGGAGCGCTGGCAGCGAATGACGCCCGAACAGAAGCAGGAATTGCGCGAGCGCTTCGAGCGTTGGAAAAATATGCCCCCCGCCGAAAAAAGTGAGCTGCAAAAAAAGTTTGATGACTGGCGGCGACTCTCACCGGAAGAAAAAGCCACGGCGCGACAGAACTTTGAGCGCTGGCAAAAACTGCCCCCCGAACAACGCCAACGTCTGCAGGAACGCTGGCGCGAATGGCGCAACCTGCCGCCGGAGCGACGCGAAGAATTGCGCCGGCGCCTGCAAGCATTTCGTGAATTGCCGCCTGAAAAAAGACAAGAGCTCCGCCAAAAGCTCAGGGAACGGCGTGAGCGATTGTCGCCGGAAGAAAAACAACAAGTACGTGAAAAAATGCGCGAGCGTTACGAACGCCTATCGCCGCAGGAAAAGCAGGAGATCAGAGAAAAGCTGCGGGAAATGAAACAACGAGGAGATTTCGAGGAAAGAAAAGCCTTTCGCGAACAGCTGCGAGAAAAGCAGCAGCAATGAAACGAGAAGGATTGAATATGAGTTCGCCACTGACTGCCGAACAAAAAACCATCCATTTTCTCGATCGAACGAGCTTCGGTGTCACACCCGAAATCGTTCAGCGGGTAAACCGAATCAGCATGAGCGCCTATCTGGACGAGCAGCTACAACCCGAAAAAATCTCCGATGATTTGGTCGAAGAGAAGGTCTCTGCCCTGAAGACCATCCGGCTTAACAGCGGAGAACTGTTCGACCTTTATCCCCCGCCGAAGGTCGCCAAAGAACGGGGGATGGCTGCCGATATGATGAAGGCGCCGCGCATGATCATCTACGAGCTACAGCAAGCGCGCTTGCTGCGCGCGGTGCAAAGCCAGCGGCAGCTCAACGAGCTCATGGTTGACTTCTGGAACAACCACTTCAACATTTTTGCCGCCAAAGGCGCCGATCGCTGGCTCACGACTTCCTATGACCGCGACACGATCCGGCCGCATGCCCTCGGCAAGTTTCGGGATCTGCTGCTCGCCACCGCCAAGAGCCCGGCGATGCTTTTTTACCTTGATAATTGGCTCAGTGTGAGCCCCAGTGCGAGAATGCCGGCCAACGCGCGCCGCCGCGGGCTCAATGAAAATTACGGGCGCGAGTTGATGGAACTGCATACTCTTGGCGTTGACGGCGGCTACACGCAGCAGGATGTGCGCGAGGTCGCACGCTGCTTTACGGGCTGGACGCTTTTGCGGCCGCGCGGCGACGCTGAATTTCGTTTCGAGCCACGCCTGCACGATCCGGGCGACAAAATCGTCCTGGGAAGACGCATCACCGCTGGCGGCATCGAAGACGGTGTTCAAGTGATCGATCTTTTGGCACGCCATCCATCGACGGCGAGATTTATCGCTACGAAGCTTGTCCGGCGCTTTGTCGCTGATGATCCACCGGCATCCATCGTCACTGGTGCCGCGGCGGCCTTTCGCCGTAGCGACGGCGACATTCGCACGGTGCTGAGGACGATCATCGATTCGCCGGAGTTTTTTTCCCCTGAATTCTATCGCGCCAAAGTGAAGAAACCTTTGGAGTTTGCTGCCAGCGCGCTGCGAATCACCGGCGCGGATGTGAGAGTAACCCCGCAGTTAATCCGCTATCTCGGCCGTATGGGCGAGCCGCTCTTCCTGGCGCAACCGCCGACCGGTTACCCGGACGTGGGCTCGTCATGGATTAGCCCGGACATGTTGCTGACGCGCATGAATTTTGCCGCCGACCTCGTTGGGAATCGTTTGGAGGGGACGCGCGTCGCGCCCGCCGCGCTCAGCGATACTCAAGCTTTGATCCGCTTGGTGGCTCCTGATTCCCTGTCTCCCGCCACCCGACGGGCGCTCGCCGAAACCGACGAAAAAGAAGCGCCGGCCATGTTGCTCGCCGCTCCAGAATTTCAACGGAGGTAAAACGTGAATCCATCACGCCGTTCATTTCTTAAATCAACTGGATTGGGGTTCTTGGCCTTCGGGCTGCCGCCGAGCTTTCTGGTGCGCGCCGCCGGCGCCGAGCAGAACGCGCGCGGAAAATCGCTTGTGGTCGTTTTCCAGCGCGGCGGGATGGATGGCCTCAACGTCGTTATTCCGTTCAAGGATCAAGCCTACTACGCCCTCAGGCCAACGATCGCGGTAAAAGAGCCGGCCTCCGGCGACGAGCGCGGGATTGATCTGGACGGCTATTTCGCTTTGCATCCTGCGTTGGCTCCGCTCAAAACGATTTATGACAAAGGCCAGCTCGCCATCGTCCACGCTGCAGGTTCTCCGGACAACAGCCGGTCGCATTTCGATTCCCAGGATTATATGGAGCTCGGCACGCCCGGCATCAAAAGCACTCCGGAAGGATGGCTCAATCGCTATTTGAGCGAGAAACGCGCAGCCGGCTCACCCTTTCGGGGGGTTGCCGTCAGCCCGCAGATGCCGAGAACCTTAGCTGGCAGGGCCCCAGCATTGTCCATGTCTTCAATCGAAGAATTTCGCCTGCGCAATTTAGCTATGGCGGGTGCGCTCGAGAAGCTCTATAGCAATTCAGCCGATCCGTTGTTTCGCCAGGGTGGCAAAAGCTTGTTCGAGGCAATGGCCAGATTGCGCGCCATCGAATCGAGGATTCCGCCGAGCACCGCGACCTATTCAGCGGGGCGGTTTGGCAATGGTTTGAAACAGATTGCGCGGCTCATCAAAGCCGACCTTGGGCTCGAAGTCGCGTTTACTGAAATCGAAGGCTGGGACACTCACGTTGCGGAAGGGGGCGCCAGCGGCCAATTAGCCAATCGGCTAAAAGAGCTGGGCGAGGGCCTCGCAGCTTTTTATCAGGATCTCGGCGATCGGATGGAAGATGTGGTGCTCGTCACGATGTCGGAATTCGGCCGCACCGCACGGGAAAACGGCAATCGCGGCACCGATCATGGCCACGCCAACGTCATGTTCGTGCTCGGCGGGGGCGTACGCGGCGGAAAAGTTTACGGCCGCTGGCCTGGGCTTGCGCCGGAAGTTTTGTACGAGGGCCGGGATCTCGACTTGACCACCGATTATCGCGCCGTCTGTGGCGAGGTCCTCACGCGCCATTTGGCGCAACGCGATCTGATTAAGATTTTTCCGGGTTTCCGTGGCTCAGGCTCACTCGGTCTGATCGCCTAAAGTCGCGCGGAATTGCCCTTCTGCTCGGCATTCGCGCCCAATCGATGCTGAGATTGGTATTGCAACTCGTACAATCGCGCATAGAGGCCGCCGCGCGCAAGTAACTCGGTGTGCCCCCCTTGCTCCCATATCTCGCCCTTGTGCACAACGATGATTCTGTCGGCGTTTTTAACCGTGGATAATCGGTGCGCGATGATCAGCGCGGTCCGGTCCTTCAGCAGCTCGTCCAAGGCCTTCTGAATCAGCGCTTCGGTTCGAGTATCTACCGAGCTCGTCGCCTCATCGAGAATCAGAATCTTGGGATCGAACGCGAGCGCCCGGGCAAACGAGAGCAACTGTCGCTGCCCTTGTGATAGCGTCGAGCCGCGCTCTTGAACTTCCTGGTGATAACCTTCTGACAATCTTTCGATTAAAGGCGCAATTTGCGCGCGCCGTGCCGCGTCCAACATGCGCTCCTCGGGAATGTGCGGATCGCCGAGCGTGATATTAGTCGCGAAATCTCCGGAAAAAAGAAACACGTCCTGCAACACCGATCCGATGTGGCGCCGCAGTTCTTGCTTGTTCCAGTCACGAACATCGATGCCGTCCACAAGGATTGCACCCTGCTGAACATCGTAAAATCGGCAAAGCAGCGATATGATCGAAGTCTTTCCGGCGCCAGTGGCGCCCATGAGCGCGACCTTCTCACCCGATCGCACCCGAAAAGAAATATTCTTAAGCACCGGCTC
>DATIEH010000426.1:0-25522 GCA_035455905.1 Binatia bacterium
GTCGCGTTTCCAAGATTGGAGCGTGAAAATGGACAAGACAGCTGCCGTGCTGACCCAAGAACAACTCCGAGCGATTCCGTATCTGCCTCGCGCGGCGTCTTTTGAAGAGGGCTGTCGTCGTGGCCGGATAAGCAGAAAAACGGTTTCGCTCTGGCTGCGGGACGAGACATTCGTAAACGAGCTTCGCTGCCAACGAGAACAGCTTATGACAGTTGCCCTCGAAGCTCTTGGGGCGAGTGCCGCGAAGGCGAGCGCGGTACTTGTCGGGCTGTTGCAGAGTTCGAAAGATCACGTCCGGCTCAAGGCGGCTGAGACCATCGTGAGGCTTGCCCGCCGTTCGACACCTCAAGAAAGCGTTAAAAAGCGCAACCAAATCCAGGAAGCGAACGATGAACGTGATCTTTCCGAATTACTCACACCCGAGCAAATCGAGCGGATTGATTTCGCTCTCAGGATGAATAGTGCAGCAGGGATAAAATAAAGGCGGTAAACAAATGGGTCCGAGTTCGGCTGGCGGAGATCCCTTGCCGGCACGCCCGATAGAAATTCTTATCCTGGAAGAGGCACCGTAAAACCCCGCGGCTGATGACGAAATAACTTAAATCGGCTCTGGGTGGCTAATAACGATTTCGTCCAAACAGCAGGATTCTGGCCCCGCACCGTACGCAGGATACCATCGGTCAGATTGTTACATTCCAATAGCTCGTCATTTGACAAGGCAGGGGCCGGTCATAGTAGCGTGGGTTCCAAAAGGTGGATAAATGAGATTTTGCGCAGTCATCGGCATTGTCATGTTGGCTACGCTCATGAGCATGAGCACACATGACCGTTGGGCCAGCGATGCTGCGGAAACAGGTAAGGGTAAATTGACGAGCGTTCTCAGGCCAGTGGCTTCAGCACGGCAAATATTATCGCAAGAGCATACAAAAAAGGCGGTGCAGCGATGAGACCACTGTTTACGATCCATGCAGGTGAGTATTTAGTCGGCGGTCACATCCAGGAAACCCACCCGAGATGGTGCGTTTGGATTCCCGCAAAGGACACGGGGATCGACTTGCTCGTAACTGACTCCACAAATAGAAAAGCCGTCTCACTCCAAGTGAAATTCTCAAAAGACTACCCAAAACAGACGATGCTTCTTCAAAACAAGCTGATGGCGTCGGGATGGTGGACGCATCAGGCACAGAAGATCCAGAACTCTCGTGCAGATTTTTGGGTTTTTGTCCTACCATCTCTTGTTGAGCACGAGACTAGTTTCATCATCATTCCGCCAGCCGAACTTCACCGCAGATTCCGAGTAATTCATGGGCGTACAGTGAAGCGAATTCATTCCTATTTTTCGGTGACGAAGACAAAGCGTTGTTGGGAGACCCGCGGTCTGCCAGCCGCAGACCAAGAGCTGATCGCATACGATCGTTTCTCCGACAAGTCGCGTAATTTCAGCGAGTACCTCAATGCCTGGGAACAAATTGAACGGAGATTGAAGTGAACACGCCCAATGCTGCCCGGAGCATTTCTACATGAATGAATCAGACTGGGTAGAGAGGAATAGAAGTGTTACCGAAACATGGGAAGATTAGCTGCAGAAAGTGCTACGCCGACATTGACGGAGATGTCGCTATTCCGCATCCGGAATGGCGCATGATCAATGATCCTGGCGCTTGGGGTGGCGGTGACACTCCTGAATACTTGGTCCTCGGCTTTTCCAAAGGTGCGACGCAGGCAGGCATTTATCAGAACGGTCGTTTCGAGGATGTCGCATTCGCAGACATGCGAACGCGACTGACCTTGGCTCTTCGAGCGGTGGGCGCACTGTCCAATGCTGAAACAGCAGATCAGAAGATTCAGCATCCGATATCGAACATCGCATTCGGGTCACTGATACGTTGCAGTGTCTCAAGAATCGATAAGTCAGCCTCTGCGAAAGCAGGCAAACCGGTCTATGGCTGTACAGGTCCTCTCATCACAAAGTCCTTCGCAGAGATCCCGCACATCATCTTGGCTTGTGCCAAGCAGTTTCTTACTGACTTGCCGCGCTCCATCAAGACGGTTTTCTTCTTGGGCAATACCGATGCTTACGTTGCGAACTGTCAATCGCTAATCAAGCGCCTGTTTCCAACGGATTACTCCGTCATCAATCCGATGGCGGTAGCAGCAGACGGACGCCTCTGGATTCATCTAGCGCATCCCTCAGGCCTAAATGGTTACTTCAATACCTGGCTAAACTCTGATACCGGCTCCGGGTTGAAGCGGCTTCAGGCTGCTGAAGCCAACAAGGCGCTGCACGCGACCGCTCGAAGACTCGCGGCGCGTGAGCGCTAGCGTTAGACGACAAAGGGGAAAAGACGATAAAGCACATCGCTCTCGGTATAAACATCGGTAATCTGAGTCGCAGTAAGAGGTCACGTGAGCCGATGATGTCTCGCTGTCACCGTATCGATCAAAACCTAGCACGAAAGGGCGTCGACCTTCGTGTGATCGGCTTCTATCGCCACACTGGAAATCTGGTCCTCGAGACCGCAGCTCTGCATCGCCAAGCGGTGGACAAACTCGACGACGACACGGAAATTGTTTCCACCGCTTGTTTCCACAATGCCGTGAAACAGCACGGAGCGAGATGAAAACCGCAGCGCTAAATCTTAACGAAATCCGTCTTATTTCTTCTACGAGTACCGTACATTACGGTTCGGGACGGTCAAGTAATCTGCGCTCGCACTAACACCAGAGGAGCGTCGCCTTCGGCTCCCTTCCCGGTGCTGCTCAAAATCGGCGGTGCCAAACCCGGCCGGATTTTTTCAATTTCTTCCCACGTCTCGCGCGGCATAATCACGTAATCAGTTCCCGCGCCGACCTTCTTTGCCATTTCGGCGAGGGGTTGCTCCAACACATCCATAGGTTTTTGGTGGTAAAACACCACCGGATCGCTGTTGAATTCGCCGAAAAGATAAATTTGTACCTTGGGCCCAATCTCGCGATCCAGCGCGACGACAAATTCCCGATAGCTTTTATCTGCGGCAATTACCGGGATGACCATAGCCCGGCTGACAACCCCAAACACGATGGCGATACCGAGCACGAAGAGCGCCGCCGGCCGAATCTGTCCAAACCAAAACGCCCGACTTAGCGCAAGCCATAACAGCGCCATCACCAGGACGATCACTGTAAATACGGCGCCAAAGTTGTCGAGCGCATTTTGCACCACCAAAAGATTGGCGCGGTCCTTCGGCTTGAGCAAGCTCGCGATCGGCGCAAAAAACCATCCTGCCTCGTGATTCCAGAGCGCCCCAAAACTGATGATCAGCAGAATGAGCGCCGTCGCCGCTGCAATGAGCGCCACAGTACGATAAAGCAACAAGCGCCACCCGATCGAACGATTCTGCTGATAGATCCAATCGGCGAGCAGTAGCGATAACGGCGGGTAAATTGGCAGGAGGTAAACCGGTCGCTTCCCCGCCGATAGCGAAAAGAAAACGAACATGATCACGAACCAAGATTCAAGAAACAGATGATCGTCGCTACCGGTACGAGATTTTCTTAGTAGATCCCAAAGCAGGAAAGGGAAAAAGAAACTCCAGGGCAGTCCAAGACTAAAAAGGTAGGGCAAATAGTAGTGAATCGGATGGCTATGGCCGGAGCCACCGAAAAAGCGCTTGAGATTTTCTTGAAGCAATTGACGATCGACAAATCCTTCTCCGCCGCGCGTGACGGCTAACCCATACCACCCGCCGGCGAGCAATAAGGTCAAAACGACGCCGGGATGAAAGGCGAATTTCATGATCAAGTCCCAGCGCCGCTTGATCGTTAAGAACCCGGCGATGACGAGTCCCGGCAAAAGTATTCCCAATGGACCTTTGGCCAAGGTGCCGATTCCGACGATGAAGTAGAAAGCAAAATACCAGAGCCGATGCGCCAGAAAACCGCGATACAGCGAATAGAAAAGAACCAAACTGAGGGTCAAGAAAAAACACAAAGTCATATCGACGCGCGCGCTCAAAGCCTGATCGCTGTACGCCATCGTCGTTGCGAGAATCGCTCCCGCCAGCAGCGCCACCGCCGCGCCATACAATGCCCTTCCGAGCACATAGATCAAGAGAACGCCGAGCGTGGCGTACAGAGCCGACGGAAACCGGATCGTGGTTTCGTTCAAGGCACCGGTCAATTCGCTGACCAGCGCCGCCGACCAGTGGAACAAGGGAGGCTTTGACGGTATCGCCGTCGCTCGTTTCAACGGAAATAACCACTCGCCCCGCTGAACAATATCTTGCACCGCCAAAGCTTCTCTCGGCTCGCCCTTATCGAAGAACGGCGTGTTACCGAGATAAGGAAAGTAGATCGCGCCACAGAGCGCGACGAGAAAAATGAGATGCAGAGTTAACCCGGACCGCGGCCTCATGATGCTGCAGTACTTAACTTTTTCTCGAGCTTTCTTGAAGGGGTGAAACGCAGATTATCTGTGCGAATCCGGGAGGACTATGCCGATTCGTTTAACGGGCGTATTGTTTAACGACCCCGGGACGACCCTATTTCTTCCCTAACGCCTCGGGATTGAGCACATGGTTTGGCTTACCGGCCGCGAAGGCGAGAATATCATCAACCACGACGGCGTAATATTCCTCGTAACTTTCACGGGTAACGTAGCCTAGATGAGGAGTGCAGGTAACGTTCGCCATTTTGAGCAGCGGATGATTGGCGCCGAGAACCGGCTCTTGATCATAGACATCGACGGCGGCTTTCCCTGGCCGGCCGGCTTGAAGCGCCTCTTCCAATGCCCCCTTCTCGATCAGTCCGGAACGGCTGGCATTGACCAGCAATGCGCTCGGCTTCATACGCGCGAGATCGCCGCGGGTAACAATCCCGCGCGTATCTTTGTTCAGCGGTAAATGCAGCGAGAGGATGTCGGCGTCCGCGAAAAACGCCTCGCGGCTTTTCGCAACTTCGAATCCGGCAGCGCTGGCACGACCCGTTGACCCTTCGCGGCCCCAGCAGACAACGCGCGCGCCAAATGCTTTGCCCACCGCGGCGACGATACTGCCGATTTTTCCATAGGCGTAGATACCGAGTGTCTTGCCGTTAATGCCAATCCCCAACGTTGATTGCCAGTGACCCTCCTGCAATCGTCTAACCTCCAAAGGCAAATTGCGCAGCGCGCCCAGTATGAGTCCCCAGGTGAGCTCCGCAGTCGCGTTTGAGTTTCCCGAACCGCCGGCCGAAACTACGATGCCTTTCTCGGTACAGGCTGCCAGATCGATGTGGGTCGCTGCCCGGCCGGTTTGACCGATTAACTTCAGTTTCGGCAATTTCTCGACGAGCGACCGGGGAAAATAAGTCCGTTGCTGGGTCAATACGACCGCATCGGCATCTTTCAGGCGATTCGCAACCTTGTCCAGATCCGTTTCAGGATCAGTATAGATTTGCACCTCGTGGGCGCTGAGCTTTGGAAAGCACCTCAAGGTCTTAAAGGCATTCTGGTAATCATCAATGACGGCAATCTTCATTCGACGTTTGCCCTCGTCAAAAGCGTTTCAGTTGTTTGTGATCTTTATCCTGAGTTCTTTTGCAATTCCTTCTACTATTCACCCGTCCCGTTCGTCAATATCATCGCTGGTTGAGCACCGCTCGTATTGCACCGATTGCCAAGGCTCACAGGGCTAAAAGCCGCCCGCTGCGCATTGCAGATGGGTCATTCATCCGCTCTTTTAGGATCGTGATATGCATTGACAGGATAACTTCACCTTGTCTAAGCTCTACCATTCTTTCTTCGAGCACTCTAAACGAGCCTAGTCTAAGGCCACAATGACGATTCAGATGACTCGATTCTCCCATCAGCTAATGATCATGCTCGTGGTACCCGCGCTGTTTGCGACGATAGAATGCAGCGCCCAAACACAAACCAAGACCACTAACACTCTGGTCTTGGGAGTTGTTTTTCAGGGCGCAGCGCAGCCCGCGGAAGCGCACTTTCGCCCCTTGATCGAATATGTGGCTCACAATTTTTCTTCAACGAGGGAAACGAAAGGGATCGTCGCTGTCGCCCCTACTGCTGGTCAAATGATCAAACTGCTCGAGGAAAAGCGTGTCGACCTCTACATGGAAAGCCCCTATCCCACCTATCTAATCAACCGGTTGGGCGCCGCCAGGCTACTGCTGCGAGCGTGGAAAGGAGGGATGGCTGAATATCGCAGTTTGATCTTTACCAGTAAGCAGAGCGGCATTACGGATCCCAAAGAAATGCGCGGCAAGATCATTGCCTTCGAAGACCCGGGCTCGACATCCGGCTATTTTCTGCCGAAACTTTTCCTGCTCAAGAAAGGGTTTTCCATGTCGCAACAGGCGAGCCCCGAAAGTAAAATTTCAGTCGGCGAGATCGGCTACATTTTCGCCAATACGAGTAACGAGGTGGTTAGGCTGGTCTTGCAGAAGAAAGTGACGGCTGGAGCTTTCAGTACCGATGATTACGCCGCTCTAGAAGACAAGCCATTGATATCGATTCTGGCTGAAACAGAGTCGGTGCCACGACACCTCGTATCCGTCCGCAAAGATTTGCCGGAGACGGTAGTAAACCGGCTCAAAAGCATTCTTCTCGCGATGGATCAAGATAAGGAAGGCCAACAGATTTTAAAGCAAACCGATAATACAACAAGATTCGATTCTCTTCCCGGAGGCGAGGAAATGGTTCGGCGAAAACTTGTGGAGTTGTATCGCCCGCGTTCCCAAAATCCTGCAGCGAAGACGCGCTAGCGCGTCTTTGCTTTGTTTATCTTTTTAACTGATCGATATAGTCCCTTAACCCCGCCTCCAACCTGTACTCAGGATTAAATCCTAACTCTGTGCGGGCGCGAGTAATGTCCATCCGGGGGCGAGCGGGAGTCAATTTCCCGCGGGAGATTTTTACTTGTGGGAAAATCCTGCCCAGGGCGTTCTCGACATCCTCGACCTTTGTCAGCGTGCCACTGCCGAGATTGTAAATCTGATGCGGCAAAGGATCCGTATGCACGGAAAGCGCAATGCCGTTGGCGAGATCCTTTGCATAAACAAGATCGACGCTCTCATAGACGTTGAGAGTCACGGGTTTCCCGGCAAGCGCGTCCCAAATCGCCTGCTGTACTGCTACGCCCGGCCCTCCTGCTACCGCGTAGTAGCCGTAAACCCCAGCGAAACGCAGCAACGCCAACTCGAGTTTGTGTTTTGCCGCGTAGGTTCGGAGCACGTGTTCACAAGCTAATTTCGCCGCGTTGTAAACACGCTCTCGGCAGTCGATGGGCGAGTTCTCGGAAAGAAGCTCCGTCGAATCTTCACTTACATACAGCGCCTGCGTGCTTGCATGAACCAGCCGCCGAACGCCGGTAAGGCGCGCCGCTTCAGCGACATTGATAGTTCCCACCAGATTTACCTGAAAGCCCGCATAGACGTTGCTGATGTTGGCTTCCCCTACCGAAGCCGCCAGGTGAACCACACATTCGGCCCGCGTTTGCTGAAACGCATCGACG
The DNA here is from genome assembly GCA_035455905.1 of Binatia bacterium. Classification (GTDB taxonomy): domain Bacteria; phylum Desulfobacterota; class Binatia; order UBA9968; family UBA9968; genus DP-20. The sequence continues at coordinate 7,488 of DATIEH010000426.1, forward strand.
AGCGCCGCTATGTCCCGAATGTCGCCGCGAATCACCGCCACATCACGATCGGTCACACGACGGATATCGTCGGGTTTCGGCGCGACATCGAAAAACGTCACCTCGTCGCCCCGCTCGATCAATTCTTTCGCGGTATGTGTGCCGATCAATCCGGCACCGGTGATGAGAACGCGCATCGAAACAGCTTATTTATGTTTCAGGTTTAATATTCAACGTCGCCATCCCGTGCCCCACCATGAAAAAGGAACACCGAACTTTCAACCAGTTTCATATTTCTAATTTGTAGAATCGCCGAGGATTGTCAGACAAAATATTTCTCTTCAACGGTTTCGGCAGATCCTCTCGATTGAGCAATGTGTCGATATCGCCGGCGAACTCGTCCCAGGGCCGCTCGTGCGGGAAGTCCGATGCCCAGAGCAACTGATCTGTGCCGATCAATTGGGCAACCGCGGGAAGCGTTTTTTCCTCACGTTCGCACGCGTAAAACAAATTGCCGCCGCGCATGATTTCACTGGGCGATTGTTTCGTCGGATGGGGCCAGCGACCACGGCGATGTTCCCAGCTTTCATCCAGACGATCCGCCAGGTAAGGCACCCAACCGCAGCCGGATTCCAGATAGGCAACGCGCAGAGCTGGAAATCGCTCGAACACACCGTAGATCATCATGCTTGTCAGTTGCTGCATTTGCGCGAATGGGTGGCTCAGCGGATAGACTCCGGCGAATGACTGCATGTGGTCCAAGCCCAACTCGACCGCAGGCCCGCTGTGCACGGCGAGCGCAACATCGAGACGCTCTGCGGTCCGGTAAATCGGATCAAAGTCCGGCAGTCCGAGCCCGCGCATGGGGCTCATGACTCCAGGCAACATTCCCGCGACCATCCCGAGATCCTTGACGGCTCGCTCCAATTCGCTGGCCGCGGCAACCGGATCTTGTGGCGCGAGGAGCGCGACTCCCTGAAAGCGCGGACTCGCCCTCAAAAACTCATGATGCAGCCAATCGTTATAAGCTCGGGCCAGCGCTAAAGCCCAATCGCGGTCGCGCTGCAAGCCGATATTCAAACCCTCGTTGGGATAAAGCACGGTCAATTGAATCTCCGTCGCGTCGAGAAAACGAAGCCAGAGGTCAACGCTCGGATGTTCCCTTTGATGGGGCGACAAAGCGCCACGCGCCCAACCGTCCCAGGCGAACAGCGGATATTCTCTTTTCCCCTTGATGGCCTGATACTCGGGCGGTAAAAACTCCCGCAACTCGCGATCCCGCTCCAGCACGTGGCCGTCGGCATCAATTATCGGGAACGGTCTTCGCATAGAAATTTCTCACGATGCCGCTGACAATTTTCACGTGCATCAGCTTGCCGTCGCACTCTGTCCTTCTACTACTGCGTTACGAATGACGTCAACACAGTGCGAATCCAAGACGAGAATCTACCGGACTGGATCATTGCCGCACCTCCCTACCCCTTTTACATTTGCCGATTTCACTGTTAGCAGTTGATATGAGCAACAGGATTCCTATTCATCAGTCAAGCTGGCCGTGCAGATTGTCCTCTTCGAACCCGAAATTCCGCCGAATACCGGAAGTGTCGCGCGACTGTGTGCCGCGACTTTGACACCGCTTCACCTGATCGAGCCCTTAGGTTTCAAGATCGACGACAAGCATCTCAAGCGAGCCGGCTTGGATTACTGGCAGTTCGTCGAACTGCGCGTGCATAGCTGCTGGGATGAGTTTTTATCGAGTGCTCGGTCTGGAAAGATGCTGTTTTTTTCCAAGCGCGCGGTCAAGTCCTACACGTCAATGCAGTATTCCGAAGATGACTTTCTCATCTTCGGACCTGAAACTCGCGGCTTGCCGCAATACCTCCTGGATGCGAATCCAGATACCGCATTGCGCATACCGATGATGGGCAGTGGCGTTCGGAGTCTGAACCTATCCAATGCCGTTTCCATCGTGCTGTACGAAGGGCTGCGGCAGTTGGGCAAAACCTGAGATTTCAGAGGCCCTTGACCGTAAAAAAGTTTATGGTTATTTATCACCATCCATTTTTTATGAACGGGGGATCGTTATGAGGGTCGAGGAAACCACATATCGGCCGCGGATGTGGACGTGTCTGCTATTTTTGTTTTTACTCGTGTCAGCCGGATTCACTGCGCGCGGCAATGCAGCTGAAACCAGCACACCGCCCCCGTCGAAAGACGCTCCGGCCTCGAAGGAATCGTTCAATCTCATTCTTCCGTTCAAAGATCTGACCGTTGGTCAAGGCCAAGAAGCAACGATGGACGCCGAGGTCGTCAACCGAACCAAAGAACCGGTGGAGGTCAGTCTGACGATTGAGGGCGTTCCTGCGGGTTGGGACATAAACTTCAACTCGAGATACCCGAGTTTTCCGGTGCGATCGGTGATGGTGCAGGGAGGCGATCAAAACTCGAACAAGTCGACGACCCTTGAGTTCAAAGCCAAAGTTCCGGAAAACACAAAGCCGGGAACGTATCCAATTAGAGTCACCGCCAAGGACACCAAAGGAGGAACTCAATACGTCGAAACCATCAATTATCGTGTGACTTCCAAGAAGATCGAGACCGGCGGCATCAAGATTAGCAGTCAATATCCAGTTCTCAGTTCGGCAACTGGTCAGACGCTAAAATTCACTGTTGATCTCAAAAATGAAACGAACAAAGCTCTGCCGACGAATCTCGTCGCCCAAGCGCCGCAGGGCTGGACGGTTCGCTTCAAGCCGCAATTCGGCGACCAGCAGATTTCCTCGATCCAAATCAAAGAAAACGGTTCGGAAACGCTCAGCGTCGAGATCGACACACCGGCGACCGCGGAAGCGAAGGAGTATCCTGTCACCATCCAGGCTCGAGCCGGAGCTTACGAGGCGTCGACGAGTATCAAGGTATCGCTCAAGGGCACGCAGGATCTCAAGATGGGATCGTTGGCCGGTACGCTCAACACATCGGTCACCGCCGGCACGAAAGCGCCAATCGATTTTGTCGTCGGCAACGCCGGCACGGCGCCGATTCGCAACTTGAATTTCGTCACGAAGAAGCCAAGCGACAAGTGGACCGTGGAGTTCAAGCCCGACAAGATCGATGCATTGGGTCCCGGCGAAGTAAGACAGATCAAAATGGAAATCTTGGCGCCGGAACGCACCATCGCCGGCGACTATATGTTGACGCTGACCGCCAATTCTCCAGAAACCAACAAGTCTGCGGACTTTCGCGTGACGGTTTCGACGCCGACGGTCTGGGGCTGGATCGGCTTCGGTATCGTCGGGCTGGTCGTGCTCGGGCTGGCGGTTGTGTTTTTCCGCTTAGGTCGGCGATGAGCGCAGTTGTTGAAACCAATAATTTGACCAAGCGTTACCGCGAAAAACTCGCGGTGAACGCGCTCAACCTCACTATCGAGGAAGGCGAAGTGTTTGGCTTTCTCGGCCCGAACGGGGCCGGCAAGACCACGACGATTTTGATGCTCCTCGGATTGACCGAGCCGACCTCGGGTCAGGTTTCTGTATGTGGATTTAACCCGACGCACCAATCCCTCGATGTCAAACGCAGGGTCGGCTACCTCCCTGAGAGTCCCGGTTTCTACGACGATATCAGCGCCAGAGAAAATCTCCTCTACATGGCGCGGCTCAATCGCATTCCCGAAGACGAGGCGCGGCGGCGCACCGCGCAAGTTCTAGACCAAGTTGGTCTTCCCGACGACGGTCGGCGCCTGGTCAAAGAATTTTCCCGCGGCATGAAGCAGCGCCTCGGCATTGCCGAAGTGTTGGTAAAAAAACCCACAGCAATTATTCTTGACGAACCGACTCTCGGTATCGACCCTGACGGCGCCATCCACATACTCGAACTGATCAAGGACTTGAACCGAGAGCACGGCTTGACGGTGATGCTGTCGTCGCACCAGCTGCAACAAGTTCAAGACATCTGCAGCCGCGTCGGCATCATTGTCAAAGGCAAGTTGATCGTCCAAGGCGAAATGGATACGCTCGGCAAAGCGATCTTAAAGGGCAGGCAATGGAATTTCCTTTTGGAAGTTGGCGGCAACACCGACGGCCTTGAACGGGAGCTGCAGGCCATCCAGGGCGTCGATGAAATTGAGAAGCGTAGTCACGGCTCGTTTCTCCGCTGCACTCGGGACGTGCGCAGCGAAGTGATGTCCGTAGTGGCCCGCAAACAACTGCAACTCCTCCAACTGCGCTCCGAGGACCCGACTTTGGAAGAGATCTATCTGAAATATTTTCGCGAGGCTTAACATGAGCGTGGTGTTTTGGAAAGAATTGGCGGACCACTTCAGCAGCCGCCGTTTCATGATCTTGCTGGTGATCATTATTCTGTCTGGTCTCTGGGCAACCTACTCAACCGGTCAAGCGATCCGCCAAAACACGGATACGATTCCATCGCAGTACGCATTTTTACTCCTGCTCACCTCGAGCGGCGACACGCTTTTTTCTCTGGCCACGTTCCTGGGTTTTTTCGGACCGTTGGTCGGCATCACGCTCGGATTCGATTCCATCAGCGGCGAGTACGCTCGCGGCACGCTTAGCCGCGTGCTTTCGCAACCGATCTATCGTGATAGCTTTATCAACGGCAAATTTTTGGCCGGGCTCACCACGGTGGCAGTTTTGTGGGGTTCCATATTGCTGCTCGTGATTGGTCTCGGCATCACCCTTCTGGGATTCCCGCCCAACGGCGAGGAACTGTGGCGCATGCTGATCTTCACCACAGTGGGTATCTTTTACGTGGGCTTCTGGCTCGCGCTTGCCATGCTCTTTTCACTGCTGTTTCAGAAAACCGTAACCGCCGCCTTGGCATCAATGGCGGTGTGGCTATTCTTGACCTTGTTCGTCTCGGTATTCAGCTCGGCCGTGGCCGGCATGATCGTCCCGGATGCCACGACTCCTGAGGCGCTAGCGCGCCAGCAGGATATATCGAACGTAATCGACCGAATCTCGCCGAGCACGCTCTTCTCCGAAAGCGTTGGCATCCTGCTCAATCCAGCGGCTCGCGTCTTCGGCATGGCTCTGCAAAGCCAAGCCGAAGGGATCTTGCCGACGCCGCTGGCGCTCGATCAGAGCTTGAATCTGATCTGGCCACACATCACCACGATGTTCGCGCTGGTCGCCGCCTGTTTCGGCATTTCTTACATCATATTCATGCGCGCCGAGATTAGAGCCTGACAACGCCCGGCGACCGCCGCTTCAAGACTCTCACTCATCGCAAGTTTTTCAATTGCCGCTCCTGTCTCCAGCAGGTGTTCTCGTCGTATTTAACATCGCGATAGTTGATATATAAACAAATTGCGTCTAGGATACGAAAAATTTTAATCGACGGCTCGGTCCTGAGGAGGAGTCATGGCCTATCAAGATCTCAGAGAGTACGTCTCGACTCTGGAAAAACATGGAAAACTCAAGCGGGTCAGCAAAGCGGTGGATAAGGACTGGGAAATTGCCGCGGTCTGTCGTCAGCTCTTTAAAAAAATCCCGCCGCAGAAACGTCCCGCGCTGATCTTTGAAAACGTAAAAGGATTCAATATTCCGGTGGTCGCCGGCGTGCTCGGCGCATCGAGAGAAATTTACGCCCTTGGGCTTCAAACCGAAACCGTCGAAGGCATTAACCGGAAATGGGATCAGGCGTTGGAGAATCCAATTCCACCGCGAATCGTTAAAGCCGCTCCGTGCAAAGAAAACATTCTGCACGGCAATGATGTCGACATTACCAAGTTACCCGTTCCGATATGGACGGTTGGAGAGGATCCTGCACCTTTTTTTACTTCGCCCTATCTGATTACCAAAGACCCGGAGACCGGCGTGCGCAACGTCGGTACCTACCGGATGCAAGTCAAGGGACCGAACAAGACAGGTCTATTGATTGGTAAACGCCAGGATATGGCTTGGCATCTCTACAAGAATAATGCGCAGAACAAACCGACGCCGCTGGCTGTGGCGATTGGCGCCGATCCATCCATCGGTTATGTGTCGGTATCGAAAATCTCCGAGGCCTTGGATGAGTTCGCCGTGGCTGGCGCATTGCGTGGCGAACCCGTGGATCTGGTGCCGTGCGAAACGGTGCCGTTGGAAGTTCCAGCGAGCGCCGAGATTGTTCTGGAAGGCGAAATTCCGCCGAATGCGGTTGAGCCGGAGGGGCCGTTCGGGGAGTACACCGGCTATATGGGACCGGCGGGCAACGAGCCTTTTTTCAATATTAAATGCATGACCTTTCGAAACAAACCGCTCTACCAAGCGTTCATAAGCCAGATGCCTCCCTCGGAATCCAGTTGCATTCGCGGCGTCGGCCGCGAATGGCCGCTATTCAAACACTTAAAGGACACCTTGCGTATCCCGATTCGAGATCTACGCCTGAAGGAAGCGGGCGGAGCGGGCGCGTTTTTGGTCATCTCGCTGAAAAAACAGTTCGACGGTCAAGTGCGTCAGCTCATGTACGGCGCTTGGTCGCAGCGAACCGGCTTCGGCAAGATCACCGTAGTCGTCGATGATGATATCGATGTATGGGATGATTTCGCCGTCGATTGGGCCCTTAGCTGGCACGTTCGGCCGGAAAAGGATGTTTATATCGAACGCGATGTTCAAGCTGTCGGTCTCGATCCGTCGCAAGCTCCCGCGGACGTGTTACAGCATCACCCGACCCGCTATGTCGGCTCGCGAGTCGGCATCGACGCGACGCGAAAACATAAGTATCCGGCGATTTCTCTACCGCCTAAAGAGCACCTGGATTTAGTGGCGAGCCGCTGGAAGGAATATGGGATCGAAGATTGAAGTTCTGCCGTTCAAGTCGTTCAAAACGTTTAACCGTCTGATCAGGATCCGAAAACGGTTTGAACAGTTCTAACTGCTTGAACCTTATCCCACGGATCTCATCGTCTTCGCCGCCGCCATGATCGATTCGATGATCTTTTTATAGCCGGTACAGCGGCAAATGTTGCCGTGCATAAAATGCTTGAGCTCCGCTTCGCTCGGATCCGGGTTTTCATCCAAGAGGGCCTTCGCTGCCAGGATCATTCCCGGCGTACAGAACCCACATTGAAACCCGCCATGTTCGATGAAGGCTTGCTGCAAGGGATGAAGTTTGCCGTTTTCCGCCAGCCCTTCGATCGTCAGAACTGAGCGGCCGCGAACTTCGAATGCCAAGGTAGTGCACGCGCTTACCGGTCGCCCATCGACGAGCAAAGTACAGGCGCCGCAAACTTGCACATCACACGATCGCTTGGCACCCGTGAGCCCCAGCCGTTCGCGCACAACATCGAGCAACAGTTCATGCGGTTGCACCTCAATTTCCTGCAACCGGCCGTTCAAAGTGAAAGAGATTGGGATCAACTGCGCTTCGGATACCCTAGTCATCGGTTTGGCCATGATTTTTCCTCTTCAATCCGCCGCATCAGCTGAGGGCGCTCAGAAAAGCCCGCTTCAAAAGAACTCCAACAATATGTTCTTTATATTCCTGCGAGCCGTGCAAATCGGTGATCGCCTGAGCAGCTCGGCCGGCAAGCGCGCCCGCCTGGGCGAGATTGCGCTCCGCCTCCTCTCTGCTTTTGCCCTCGAGCAGTGCTTCAGCCTCTTCGACTCTGCGGGGCGCCGGTCCGGCGCATCCAACGGCAATCCGCATTGAGCTGACCTGGCCATTTAAATTGAAAGCCAAGCCGACTCCGACACTCGGCCGCTCGAGATAGCCGAATTTGAGGTAGGCACTACGCCCAGTCGGGCTGGGAACCGGCACGACAATCTTCGTCAGCACTTCGTCCGGTTCCAGTGCTGTTTCAAACGCGTCGACGAAGAACTTCTCCGCTTCGATTTCCCGTTGCGAGGAAGACTTTTCGGCAAGCATTTTAGCGCCGAGGGCGATCAGCAGGGTTCCCGGATCGGCATGAGGTTCGGCAAAGCAAATATTCCCGCCGATCGTCCCCACTTGCCGCACCCTGACATTTGCAACATTGTGTTCGAGCTTCGCCAATGCGGGCAACTTCTCATTTATCGCCCGCGAAGTTTCCAGTTCACGATGCGTACATAAGGCGCCCATCGCGAGTGCGCCGTTTGCCACAGTGACATCCTTGCACTTGAGTTTTTTCACATTGATCAGGCGCTCGTACTCGACCAGGCCTTCTTTCATCGCCAGCAGCAGCTCTGTTCCGCCCGCGTAAATTTTCGCGCTGTCACCGAAGCGGCCGAGCAGCTCGGAAACTTCGGACACACTTTCCGGCTCTTCCAAGCGAAACCTTCTGAGCATTCTACGAGTCCCCTTCCAACTGCTTCTTCACCGCCTGGGCAAACTCGTCCAAAACTTGATCCGCTTTGCGCTTGATAATTCCATGTCCCAAGGCGGCCAGCTTTCCCAAGATATCTACGCCAGCAACGAATGCGAGAACGGTTTTATCGCCGTCTTCCCGAAGATTGACGTCGAGATCCAGCTTCATCCGGCTGCCTATCTTATTATCCGCACCGGACGCCTGCGCTTTGATGTGCGTCATCTCCTCGCGCTCGAGCACTTCGATGTTGGTCGGAAATTCAACTTTGAACGGTCCGACCTTCTCGACCATGGTCGCGGCGTATCGCTTTCCCTCCTCGAGCGTCTTTGCTTCCTTGCATCCGGGAACGCAAGCGATGAAGCGATCGACGTCCCAGATAAAGCGCCAGACTTTCTCCCGCGACGCGCGAATTTCCACTTCCTTTTGAAATTGCAACGGGTGATCCTCCGAATCCGATTTCCTTTTTTGCTATCAGAAGCCTTCCAAGGGCGCAAGGAAAGGCCAGGCTGAAGACATTCATCGCCGGCTCATGATCTCGCAAGAATACTGAGCGAGACGCGAGGTTAACAACGCGCAAAACTACCGGACGCCAGACGCGTCGTCGACGTCTCTGATATCCTTGAGGTAAGTCTTGAGCTTTTTTTTCACGCGCTCTTCGATTTGCCGTACCCGCTCGCGACTGATGCCGTATTTTTCTCCGATCTCCCGAAGCGTCACAGGATCTTCGTTCAAGAGACGCTCGCGATAAATCACCAGTTCTTTGTCCTTTAACGTGTTTGCAAACTGCTCCATCTTGTCGCGTAGTAGCTCGCGATATTCGGTTTCGGCAATCTGTTCTTCTGGCGTCTGTTTAGTATCCTGCAGAAAGTTTAGCAGCGTCGCTTCGTCATCATCGCCGATCGGCACGTCCACGGAAAGATCGCGGCTCGCGAGCCGTTGTTCCATTTCCACGACCTCGTCTTCCTTCACCTGCAAGCGCTGAGCTAAAAGTTTCGGGCCGGGCGTGAGCCCCTCGGCTTCGATTTTTTCCTTTTCTTTCTGAAGATTGAAAAACAGTTTACGTTGCGCCTGCGTCGTCCCGATTTTGACCATGCGCCAGTCATTCATGATATAGCGGATCATGTACGCGCGAATCCACCATACCGCGTAGGATGGAAAGCGCACACCTCGATAGGGATCGAAATTTTTAACCGCCTCCATCAATCCCATGTTCCCCTCCTGAATCAGGTCAAGAAGGTTTTTGAAGGCTTTCTGATATTCTCGTGCAATCATCACGACAAGCCGCAGATTGGCGGTGACCAGCTTATACGCCGCCTCTAAATCGCCATACTCCTTGTATTGCACTGCCAGTTCGTGTTCCTCTTCCCGGCTCAGAACCCTGAAGCGGCGAATTTCAGCGAGATAGCGTTGAAGGGGATCAAATGGAACGAGAGCTTTACCCTTCGGAGCCGTGTCAGCGTTGTCCTCGCGCACCAGCTCTGGAAGGTTGATCTCAGGGAACGGAAAAGAACTTTCAGTATTTTTGTCGTCGGCCATGGATGGCATGAACCGCCTCGCTGCCGAAAATTGGCGCCGCGAGAGCGGATTGGCCTTTCAAGCGAACTTGACGGTGTGTTTGGTTAATGAATCGGTGAAAAGCACGCGGTCGCCGTGCAAAGTCGTCCAACAACAACGTTCAAGATGGATGTACGCCTTTTCTAACCCTTCCGTCGGCGATTTCTCGCAGTGCGACCACGACCTCGCGGTTATCAGATTCAATTAACGGCTTTGCGCCTTTGAACAGCTGCCGTGCCCGTTTTGAAGCCAACATTACCAGCTCAAAACGGTTATTAACCTTCTGCAGGCAATCTTCTACGGTGATGCGTGACATGAACTCCCCCAGAGAACTGGGGCAATTCAATCAAAATTTGGCAGGGGAGTCAATGCGAAGAGGACTTAAACCGGCAGAGAACAACGCGGATGAACGGATTCAAAAATTAGTGCTCAATTTGCTTGCAACTCTTTGTTTTAGCGAAGGCCATGTCGAGGGCGATTCCCGTCACAACTGCTTGCCAAGCCTCATCTTCCGACAAACCGCGTCCTTTGATCGACCGCCACAGATAAATGATTTCTTCTTCAGTTACGGTCTCAAAAAGATCCTGATCTCGTTCCCGGTCCAATGCTGCAAGAGTATTCATGATTTCCTGTTCCAACCGCCTCTTGTTTGGTATTACGGCGTAACAGCAAACGGGATGCCAGCAATTCAAATGGTTGGAATAACTGATATAGACGAGCTTTGGGGCGGAATGGATGTGGGTAAATTGTGCAAAGATTGTCTAGTGAGACACTGTTTATGGCGCAATCCTCCGGAAATCTCCTCCACTGAGCCTTTTAATCGATTACCGCAATCCCGGAAACCTCGATCAAACAGTCCGGATTGTAAAGCCGCTTCACCTCGACGAGGGTAATCGCCGGAAAATATTTCCCGAATACTTCACGGTACGCAGAGCCTAGGATCTTTGTATTGTTCCAATATGCCTCAAGATTCGTAATATAAATTGTCAAAGCGGCGTACTGATCCGGCCGGCCGCCGGCCGCTTCGATCGCCGTCTTCAAGTTCCGGACGACTTGCCGAAACTGCGCAACAAAATCATCTTTCCCGACCACTTGGCCGCGCTCATCGAAAGGAGCTTGCCCCGCCACGTGCACGATCGTGCCGCCCGTGATCTTGGCCACATGAGCATACCCGATCGGTTTTTCCAGCCCCACCGGATTAATCAGTTCGAAACCCATACAGCCTCATTTCAGGTATCCCGTCGTTGCAGGACTCCAGTATTCGATAAAACTCTGCATTTCACCGACAACGTCCCCCGAAGCCGCCACGTAGGGCAAAATCACTCGTGTCGCTCCCGCTTGAATGTAGGGGCTGATCTGGTCCACCACTTCTTTGGCGCTCGTCGCCGCAATCAGCGGCAACGAACTGAACATTCGGTCGGTGACGAGTTTCCGGGCCGCGTGAAAGCCGCCTCCCTTCCAAGCGGCGCGCATCGCTTCGACCTCTTGACCAAAACCCATACGGCCTAGCAAATCGCGATAATAGTCAGCCAGGGCGTAGTAGGTCAGCGCATGGCTCAATGCTTCGCGCGCGACGTTGTATTGATTCGCGATCGAACAGCGGATTTTGCAGATGATTTCCAATTTCGCCGGATCTTTGCCGGCCTGCTCAGCACTCGCTCTCACCTCCTCGGTGATGCGGCGAATCTCGCTCGGGTTGGCCATATTGATGAGAACACCGTCGGTGACACGGCCCGCGAGTCGGGTCATTTTCGGGCCGAATGCCGCGAGATAGATCGGAATGACCCTGCTCGAGGGCTTGAACGCCATCTTGAAGTTTTGCGCAGAGAAGAATTTTCCTTCGAAGCTGAGTCTGTCACCGCGCATCGCTGCGCGGACAATTTCGATATACTCTTCCACACGGCCCAAAGGACGATCGAGATTTTGGCCGTGCCACTTGGCTATGGTAGGATTGGAGGAACCAATGCCGAGTAGAAATCGTCCACCCGAGAGCTCGTCCAATCCTACTGCTTGGAGCGCCAGCGTGGCCGGCGTGCGGCCGAGAATATGGTAAATCGCCGAGCCGATCTTTAGCCGGGACGTCACCGCGGCGATCGCCGAAAGCATCACCGTGGGATCCTTGTTGTTGGCTTCGCCGCCCCAGGCGCAATCGAAACCGTGGCTCTCCGCCAGACGCGCCAGCCCGGGAATTGCGTCCATCGGCAACTGCGCGCCAGAATTAAATTCAATATCGATCTTCATCCCGATGCGGAGTTCACTTCGCTTTAGCTATAACTCGCCGGTAGATTGCCTTTGAGGATGGCAATCTTTTCCGTCCTCTCGACGTGGCGAATGAACCGATACTTGTTTTCAACTTCGTCTACCGGATATGGCGCCACTTCGGCTCTTTCGGTAGAAACCTTTACGCCGATGAAACACAATTCTTTGCCGCTGAGGGCGGCAGCGGCTGCCTTGGCGAACTCTTCTTGGGAATTCGCCCAGCGCGCGTTCTTTATGCCCGCGGCACTAGCCATGCCGACAAGGTCCGTTCCAGCTCCGGTCGCGGTTTTTTTGCTCCCCGAAGCTTCGTACACCTCATTGTCGAACACGATATGAAGCAGATTTTTCGGACTCATCCGAGCAATCGTCGGCAGCGAGCACAAATTCATTAGTAAAGACCCATCGCCATCGAGAGCGACTACTTTGCGCTGGGGTAACCCAAGCGCCATCCCGAGGGCGATGGACGAACACAGCCCCAAAGTACGCACACGGAAATTGCCGTCGCTCGGGCGTAAACTATTCCATTCCAGAGTCATGGCGCCCGCCGAGCTGACGACCAGCGCATCGTCGACAACGTCAGCCAGCGCTTGTAAACAAGTAAATCTTTTCATCGATACCACTGGAGACGCAAGTCTTTAATCACAATGAGGCTAACACCGAGCGGCGCCCGAGCGCTTCCTTCGTCAAGAGCATGGCCACTGGCCGTTTGGAGTCTTCAGCGAGAATTTGCGCGCGCTTGATCAGCTCGGTAGAATCCATGGGGTCGCGGAGAATGTAGTAGCGAATTCCCAAAGCTTGCAAAACGGGTTCGGTCATGGCGCCCGAAGTGCTGAATGTGCGATCGCCGATATCTCCGGCGTAGTAGATCAGCAGCAGAGCTGGAATTTGATATTGCAATAACGTGCTCACGATGGCGTTACAGCTATTGAAAAACCCGCCATTTTGCATAATCGCGGCGCACTTTTTGCCGACCAAATATGCGCCGGCGCAAATTCCGATTCCCTCTTCTTCGCGGCAGAGCGGAACGTGTGTCACCTCCGCGTCGCTTTCCACCTCCGCGAGTAAGTCAGAAAGGTTCACATCCGGAAGGGTTGCGAACAGATCGATACCTGCGCCTTTCAGACCGCGAAAAATGGTTTGCGCTGCCTCCGAAGCGTTCAACTTTCACACCGATTCATAATGGTGCTACCCGCTTAACATCAAAGAACGACCAGATCAAGTTTCCATCCGGGATCACGCTTTTACTTTAATTAAAATGTTAGTATAAGCTGCGCATGAAACTGCTGAAAGGAGCACGTCTGTGATCAAACTTTACGATTTCAAATCATCACCTAATTGCCAGCGCGTTAAAATCGTCTTGGCGGAAAAAAACCTGCCCTATGATATTGCCCCCATCGATCTTCGTGCCCACGAACAGAAGACACCTGAGTATCTAAAGCTCAATCCCTACGGGAAAGTGCCGGTGCTCACCGATGACGCGACGGTGCTTTACGAATCTCTCATCATCAACGAATATCTCGATGAGAAATATCCCAACCCGCCGCTCATGCCAAAGGATCCGGCCAAAAGAGCCAAAGCGAGAATTCTCATCGATTACGGGATGGGGCACTTCGATGCTCCTTATCAACGGCTCCGTATGGAGCTGATGAAGGATGCCAAAGAGCAGAATCAGCAAGTGATTGCGACCGCCAAAGCCGAATTGAAAAAACTCTTGCAGCGCCTTGAAGATGAGATCGGCGAGCAGCAATTCTTGCTGGGCGACTTCTCTCTGGTCGATGCCGATCTCTTGCCACGCTTTACGCGCCTGGAAGGCTTCGGCGTGTTGCCAGATCCTTCGCTGCCTCGCTTGCAAAAATACCTCGAACGAGTAAAAGCGCGGCCCTCGGTCCGGCCGATTCTCTAGCGCTTTGTCTCCGAAGGTCGTTAAAAATTCCAGACCGTGACGCTGAGAAATTCCTCTGGATCGCTTTTTTCAAAGGGGGACGTGTTATCGAAAAGATCTTTAACCGTTGTTTGGAAAAGCATGTCCTGAGCATAAGTTGAAACAATGGGCATGAAGACATTGATTGAGCGAAATCTGGATGGGATACTATCGCCGCAAATTTTACAAAATCAAAGCTTTCGCGATCGTCATGCTGAGTCCAAGCAAGAAGCCTCGACCCGTTGATTCAGCTTCGCCGCAAGACGTGATCGCGAGATCATCCTACTAGCTTCGATGGAGCTGCCGAAGGGAGCGTTTTTCACCAAACTCTTTTCGGCGCTCCTTCGCTCACCTATCTACTTTCTCGATCGCGGCGCGCTGCCGGTTCATAACGGGGAATTGCAGCTGGCCGGTTTGACCAGACCGGTCGAAGTCCTTTGGGATCATTACGCCGTTCCCCACGTTTCCGCCTTCGATGAGCATGACCTGTTCTTCACACAGGGATATCTCCACGCGCAGGAGCGTCTTTGGCAAATGGAAATGAATCGGCGCTTTTTGAGCGGTCGCATGGCGGAGATTTTTGGTGAATTTGACTTACCGTGGCGTGAGCTCTCGAGCCACTTTCGCGGTCGAACATCTGTTGATTTTGACTATTTCGTGCGGCTCATCGGTATCCGCGCTGCAGCCTGCGCTTCGCTTGCTATTCTGCAAGAAGAAGACGCCCTGCGCCTTCGCTCCTACTGTGCTGGCGTCAATCGGTATATTGAAAAGTGTGGCAAGCGCTTGCCCTGGGAATTTCGCTTGCTTCGGTATGAGCCGGAACCGTGGCGACCGGAAGATACACTGACCATCGGCAAGGGTTTCGCGTTTCTGCTCTCCACCGCGCTTTACACGCGCCTTAATTTTATCGCCGTGGCGACAAAACTTGCCGATGAACCTGCCAAACTTCGGAGCTTGTTTCCAAGCTATCCCGATGATGCTCCGGTGAGTGCCCGTACCATCTGGGATGCCGCTTGCGGTTTCTGGCAATTTTGCAGCGGCGTTTTAGCGCTGACTGATTGGCATCCCGCGGGGAGCGGGAGTAACTCTTGGGCCATTGCACCGGATCGGTCGGAGAGCACTGCCGCCATTTTATGCAATGACCCGCACCTCCGGCTGACACTTCCTTCGGTTTGGTATTTGATGCATCTAAGGGTCGAAACGAATTCGCCGCAGCCACATGCCTACGAAACCTGGGGTGCCTCGGTTCCCGGCGTACCGTGTATACAAGTCGGCCATAATCGGCAGGTTGCGTGGGGAATCACCGCAGCTCTATGCGACGATGCTGAAATCTATCGCGAGAAGCTGCACCCCATCGAGCCGAGTCTTTACTTCACCGGAGAGCGCTGGGAAAAATTTCAAACTCGCAAGGAGCGTATCGCGATTCGCGGCAAGCGCTCAGTTGAAAGCATCGTCCGCTGCACACGCCATGGCCCAGCGATCAGCGATTTTGCCGAACTGCCGAGCCGTGGAGAGGTTCTGACCGCGCGCTGGACTGCTCAAGAGCCGAGTCAGGAACTGCACAGTATCTACGCCATTAATTGCGCACAGAGCTGGCACGAGTTTCTCGACAGTTTACGTTATCACACCGCCCCGAGTCTGAACTTCATCTATGCCGATCGCGGAGGAAACATCGGTTATACTCTCGCCGGCAAAATCCCGCGGCGTCGTCAATTACCTTCGTTGCTTCCTGTCTCCGGTTGGGAGGAAGGTCACGACTGGCTGGGTTATATTGATTTCGAAGAACTTCCGCGAGTCTACAATCCACCGGAAGGGGTAGTCGCAAACGCCAACAACCGCATCACCGATGGCGCTTACCCGTACTATCTCTCACACTTCTTCGAGCCGCCTCACCGGGTTCGTCGGATCGAGCAACTGCTGGATTCGCGCTCAAAGTTTACCTTTCAACAAATGGCCCAGGCGCAGTTTGACTGTCTGTCGCTTCACGCTCTTGACGTGATCGCTCAACTCGCCGGCGAGCTGTCGCACATTGCCGACGATAACCAGACCATCAAGGCCGCCGCGCAGCGACTACTCGCCTGGGACGGTCG
The DNA here is from genome assembly GCA_035455905.1 of Binatia bacterium. Classification (GTDB taxonomy): domain Bacteria; phylum Desulfobacterota; class Binatia; order UBA9968; family UBA9968; genus DP-20. The sequence goes on from DATIEH010000426.1 coordinate 23,572, forward strand.
CTGTGATGCCGATAGTTTCGATGCTGCGATCTTTCATCTGTTTCATTACCGCCTTTTGCAAAATCTTCTGATACCGACCCTCGGTGAGGAACTTTGTTCTGCCTATACGGAAATTTTAAACCAGTGTATCGTTCCCACCGATCGAATTTTTGCGGACCCCAGCTCCGTCTGGTTTTCGCGCCGATCGCGCTCAGACATCGTCACCTCATCTCTGCGCGAAGCCTGTGGTGAACTTCAGGAAAAATTCGGCAGCAACATCGAAGCATGGCACTGGGGCAAGCTTCATCAGCTCCACATGACGCACGCGTTTGGTCGCAGACGCGTTTTCAAGCATCCACTGGGAATCGGACCGCTGCGGACAGCGGGTGATGGCATGACGATCAACCTCGGTTTTTATCGTTACTCGAATCCTTTTGCGCATACGGTGGGATCGTCCTTGCGATTCACTGCCGAGCTTGGTGAGCCAATCAGATCCGAAATCGTGTTGCCCTCAGGTCAGTCCGGTCATCCGTCCTCGGTCTACTATGGAGATCAGACAGGTTTATGGCTCAAGAATGCACGGATTTCGCTCACCGGCATACGTTTCGACAATCGCTTGGTCCTCCAGCCGGTTTCAGCGGATATTGCACCGACCGCCAGTCCAGGTTAAAACGCAACTGACAAACCAACGCGCCGCAGTATCAGTATTCATGTCCATCAAGCTCCTCATTGCCGATGACGAACGGCTCTTCCGCCAGAGCCTCAAAATCCTTCTGGAAACCGGGACAGATATTCGGGTCGTCGCCGATGCTGCCGACGGCCAAGAGGCGGTAGCCGGAGCGCGAGAGAAGTTACCCGATTTGGCACTGCTCGACGTCGACATGCCAAAGATGAACGGTATCAAAGCAGCTCGTCTGATCAGCGCCGTTTCTCCCCGAACCAAAATTCTTATGCTTTCGGTGCATCACGAGGATGATAAAATCGCGTCCGCCATTAGAGCTGGAGCCATTGGCTATATTCTGAAAGATACAGATCGCACCGACTTTATCGAGATCATTCGCAGGACTCACGCAGGAAAGATCTCTTCCTCCCCCTATCTGGCGCAACTCGCTTTGGAACAACTATCCGGGCGCGAATCGACTTCGAATCAACCCCGAATCGCTCGATTTGCCGAACGTTTCGGTTTGACTGAAGTGGAAGTTAAAGTCCTTCGTCTAATGACGGAGGGCCTGAGCAATGAGGAGATTAGCGATATCACATGCCTCGCCCGCGAAACTATCAAAGGTCATTTGAAATCCGTTTTTCGCAAGCTCGATGTAAAAAACCGCACTGAAGCCGCGGTTCTGGCCGTTCGTGAAGGCTTGGAGTAACCCGTTCGGGGCATCTATATCCCTCCCGTTTCGGGCTATTGACACACCCAACACCATACGAGATAAAGCATCACCTTCTGTATAGAATATTTTTCTCTACGCTTTCGTCAAAAGGAAAAGCACATGAAGCAACCGTCCCGTTTATTAGTTCTATTCTCAGTGATTTTGTTTGTCGCGCTGCCTCGTTTGGTTTTCGCGCTTCAGGTCGGCGAGAAAGCCCCGGATTTTGAGCTCGACAGTTCCAAAGGAGGGAAGCTCAAGCTGAGCAGCCTCAAGGGCAAGAACGTTCTGATCAACTTCTACGTTCTCGATTTCAGCCCGACCTGAATCAAGGATCTCCAGGCGTCCGGTTCGGACAACTATTCGCAATTCCAGGCCGAAAATACTGAAGTACTGGGCATGAGCGTCAACGCGCCATTTTCGCAGAAAGCCTTCGCCGATTTCGCCAAGATCAATTACCCGCTTCTCAGCGACTCAAGCGGAAAAACGATGACAGCCTTTGATGTGTTCGATCCAGAAAGACGGCAAGCCAAGCGCTCGTATATTATTATCGATAAGGAAGGGGTGGTACGTTATCTAAACATTCGGCCCAGCAATTCGGA
>DATIEH010000427.1:0-9283 GCA_035455905.1 Binatia bacterium
GCTCACACCCGAATTCATTCCGGAACGGATACGAGAATCGACGCCGATCGCCGAGAACAGCTCGGAGTCCGTCTGCTCGATTCGACTCGGCGCGACGCTTGACTCGGTTGAAAAAGAGCTCATTCGCATGACCCTGACGCATGTTCGCGGGAACAAAAAGCTTGCCGCGAGTATACTCGGGATCAGCCGCCGAGCGCTCTACAATAAGCTCAAAAGGCACCATTTGTTCTGCCTGTGCACATTGTGCGCGCAAGCACTGGTTAGTTGAATTCGTAAGCGTCGAAATTGTGTCGAGTTTTCTTTTCGCTCAGCATCGTTCGAGAAAACTGTGTGAAGAAAGGGAACACGGACGCAGATTTTTGTCAATTCACTGTGAACTTATTGTATGAACTTGGGACGTAAAAACAACGCGCCACGCTTCTGGTCGCGCAAAAATGCTCTCGCATATGAAGTTTTTTTTCTGGTGTCGATCTTGCTCCCGTTCCGCAGCGGAGGATTAGCAAATAATGATCAACCAAGCAGCAACCTCTGAACCACGCATCCAGTTCAGGTCATTTTTTGAGCCGGACGTTCTCGCTGGGCATGGCTTTTTCAAAGTGTATCAACAGAAGGGTCAATGGGGGCCGGAAGAACGATTGATGTTTGCAGTTTTGACCGATGCGGTCGAGTGCTTCCAGAAATATGTCTGCGGTCAAAACCGCAGGTCCCGGATGCTTTTTGCTGAAGCCGCCGAGTGGATCGAAAGCAAAGATGCGAGCTGGCCGTTTTCGTTCGAGCAAATTTGCCAGACATTGGATATCAACCCGAGCTACTTGCGAATGGGACTGACGCGGTGGCGCTCGTTGAACGATAAAAAGAGGCCTGCGCGCAGGCGGATACGAGAGCCGCTACGCTATCAGTATCGCGTCAAACAAAACCGAATCAGTGTTCCCCATTTAGCAATGCATTAAGCCAATTTGGGATGGAGTGCACCGCATTTGTTGTAATCGGCTCGAGCGGCAACAATATTTTTGGGCGCGTTCTATTCCTGAACTATTCGGTGACTAGCGATGTCGTCTGTCAGCGACGAGCGTAAGCCGGGCAAGATGATCCTGGTTGGAGTCGATTACAGCCAAATTTTGGAAAGACGGTTCAAAGCGGCGGGGTATGAAGTTTTTACGGTCACAGACGGTATGGCAGCGATCGATCATGCGCGGCGCGAACCGTGGGACGCCGCCGTGCTGGTATCGACTGGATCCCTGGTGAACGTCGCCGACACGGCTTTTAACCTGCGCGATTTGAACCGATCAATGGAAATCATCATTCTGGTAAACCGTTTGGGCCCGCGCTCCAACCGCTTTCTCCGGCCACTCCTGGAGCATCCCATCGAGCGCACTCGCGTCTTGACGCGCCGTCAACTGCAAAGGGAATTAACCGCCTTTCTAGCACACCAGCAACGCAGCGCGACTCGATAAGATTGTTCGTTTCGAGCTTGCCACGCAGCTTCAGTGATCGGCAATATTGATCAATGGCGTCACGCTAGCGTGGCTAACCGGCAACGTGGAATGTGCCGTGATCATCGATTTGATCAATTCGGCAAGGATTCTCGTATAGGCCTGGCGCGCTGCTTCTCGGTAGAAGACGTGCTGTGCGGGGAGCTCAAAATGCAGGCTTTTCTTCGCCAGTCGCAAAATGCCGTAATCTTTGGCCGCCCAGGCGCCAATGGTCACCTGATCCAGAGGTTCAACCAGCAGATTGATTCTACCAATGTGCGAGCCCGCGCTGATCACGCGATCACGAATTTCACGATAACTCGCCTTGATCGTGGCAGCCTCTGCGCCCGTGATACCTAGAGTTGCCACCATGATAGCATCTTCGGTCCCGTTCTGGTGGATGTCGATGTAGAGATCCAGGGGGCCTCGAGCGGCCGCCATGACGGTAGCTTTGAACTGTTGGTAACTTTCTATGGACCGCTTGCTGGCGCGCTCGACGGTTCCTGTCGGGTAGCGCCGTTCCGTTGGCCGGTTGACATCGATACGCCAGCCCGCGCATTCCGTCGGCGTGAAACCGCGGGTGACAACACTCGGCAAAGACGTTCGGTAGCTCAGCTCCTCGACCAATTCGCCGGTGTACCAGTCGAAACTGCCGTGCGGGGCGGCGATGACGACTCCGCGCAATTCGCGTCTAGCCGGGGTCAACTCGATGCGTCCGTAACGGAGCTGCTTTACTTTGATTGCGGTCGAAGCGAACTTTTCACTCGGAGCAATCTCCGAAACATGGCGCAGCCAATTTTTTAGGACCTCGCGATAGACCGACTTGTAGCGTCGTTCTGCTAAGACATTGGGCAGTCGCAAGATCAAACCCCGCTCGGCGAGCGTCAGGACGCCGTGATTTTTGACGCCAAAGGCGTTCCAGGAAATCGTATCGAGTGGATTGATCATAAGCTCGACAGGTAAGACCTGGTGAGCTCTAGTAGACTCGCTTTCGATCTTCGTGAAGGAGTGTTTCAGCTCCAGCAGTTGTTCGAAACTGAACCCCGCCGACGCCGCTTCAATGCGCGGCGATGGAGTAGCGGCCCTGGCGGTGCGAAATTCGACATAGAGTCTTAGCGGACCGACTGCGCTCGATCGCAGCAAATTCTTGAAATCCGAATAGATGCTCCTTGGACGCATCGACGCCGTGCTACCCCAAGAAATTGGACTGTTATGAAGTAATGGCTGTGCCACGGCGATTTGCTTGCTCTTGAAACCAGAAGCGATCACGATCCCGGCCCCCGTCGCGTCACTGATTGTTTTCGCGTAATCGATTGCATCCGGCTCGGTTGCGCCGTGGGGCACGCCAACCACAAAACCGTTCACCTGCGGTTTGGAACGACGAACTTCGATATGCCCGAAATCGCCGATGACGTGATTTTCATAACTCGTGGGAAGCATGCAACCGGGGAAGAAGAGCGCCGACGCAAATAAAACCAAAAATTTGACAGCCAAACTTGGCGCTCGGCAACCATGGGTGTGTAGCATTTGTGTTTTCAATGTAACGAGGGTGGTGGTGTTGGACGGCCGGCAAGAGCGCGCAGCTTAGAGTGATGTGTTGCCACTCGCAGTCCATGCTACTTGGTCAACTGGTCTCATATTGCGGCACAACCATTCAAATTGTTGCTCTGCGGGCGAGCAACGAACATGCCGGACATTTAGCAGCGACAGAATCTACCTCAGTGATTCGTAAGGTTGCTCTTGGAATACGCGATAAGCCCAACTTTGAGACCTCTCCTGTGAAGATATTGCACATAAGCCGGAGCATGCTCATCCGTTAAAGCAAAAAAAGGCTTTCATTTCAGCATGACTCCGAATCGGCAGTGTGAAGATGGGTGACACGGTTTTGGATCGCGACGTTGGGCTGTGAAAATCCTATACCATAGTAGTAGCGGTGTAACACGAACCCACGCATTCAGAGCATCAATTTACCTAGCCTTTGCGAGTTCCGATTACTGGCTTCTTTCTTGCTCAGTGAACCGAAATACCAGAAGTGAAGAGGTATCGATCTGAAAACTAGCTCAACCTCCAGTTGCCGATTGGCCTCGGTACACAAAATATCGCGGCTTGCGATTAGTCCCAAGCAGCCAATCAGGCAAGACCATTCCCAACTCTATATTCTGGTATTGCCCGTAGATCTCCGCATTGACTCTGTCACGCATTTCTCCCGGTCCCTGCAACCGTCTCCGCCTGGCGCACCCCCGCTCGATCTTTAGCTTCGCAAAAAGAAAGCGAGGAACACATGAATAAACTCGAATTCATAATTCCTCGCCGGCCGCAACTGTCGTTATCTTGGTCAGCGTTTCAGCTCGACCAGAATTCCTATGATCTCAATCAGCAGTCGAGAATTCCGGAGGAATTATGAAAAAACGAAGTTCATGGCTTGTCGGCTTGACCGTCATTTCCTGGCTGTGCTTTTGGACGAGCAGTGGGACTGCGAGCGAAAGCGTTCGTCTCGCCTACATCTCGGATTCGCCTGGCTCGTCCGCCCCCTATTGGATCGCGAAGGATGCCGGGTTTTACAAGAAATACGGATTGGACGTCGAGCTGATCTTCATCAACGGCAGTACACGCGGAATCCAAAGCCTGATCGCGGGGGATCTAGATTTTACGGGCGCCGTCGGCACTTCGGCGATTAACGGTAAACTGGCGGGTGGCGATATCTATATTACCGACAGCCTGGTGAACACCCTGCCTTATTACATCATCGGCAAACCAACGATCAAATCGCCCGAGGATCTCAAAGGTCGAACCCTAGCGACTCACATTCCCGGTACCTCGGCGGACTTCGCCGTGCGTCTTGCCCTACGTAAATTCGGCATCGACTACAAAGACATTCGAGCGGTCATGGTGGGCGGCGCAACAGCGCGCGTCGCGGCGGTAATCAATGGGCAAACCGATTTCACTATGGTCACCGAGCCGGGAAAGCTTCAGGGCGAAAGCGCCGGCATGAAAGTGGTCATCGACATGGCCAAGCTCAAGATTCCGTTTCAATTTAGTTGCACAGTCGCGTCGGGGAAACTGATCCGGGAAAATCCCAAGCTCGTCGAAACGATGGTCAAGTCACTAGCCGAAGCGGTGCATTTCTTCAAAACCCAAAAAAAAGAATCGATAAGCATCATGGCGAAATACACCCGGGGAGCGAGTCCTAAGGTTCTCGAAGGATCGTGGGACGCCTACTCGGAGCTCCTCGAAGACGATCTGCATCCGACCCTCGAGGGGTTGAGCGATACGCTTGCAGTCCAGGCGGCCTGGGATCCGAAGGCCGGCAAAGCCAAGGCACAGGACATCGTCGATCTGCGTTTTGTCGAAAACCTGAAAAGGAGCGGCTTTTTTGACCGACTCTACGGGCGCACGAACGTGACTCACAAGTAAGCCAGCGAAAGGTTCCAAAATCGGAGGCTAAGATGAGCCGATTGTTCAAATCGAGATCTTTTCTAGTGGCCGGCATGGTTGCGTTGTCTTGCGTATCAGCTGCCGCTGCGCATGCGGGATCAAATGCAAACGTGATCGAGGCCGCGAAAAGCGAAGGCAAGATGTCCTACTACACCACCATGACCTTGAGTCAAAGCAAAAAAGTCGTCGATGCATTTCAAAAGAAATATCCGTTCATCACGCCGGAACTGTTTCGCGGCGGTGGCGATGAGGTATTGAATCGAATTCAAAACGAGGCGCGCGGCGGCCTCTATGGCTGGGATGTGGTGTCGACGCGCGGCGACTCGGTTCTCACATTCGAGGAGTCGAAGCTGATCACGCCCTATCGTTCTCCCGAGAGCAAATTCATCGATAAAGACATGGTCGACGATGACGGATATTGGACTGCCTATTACGTGAATCCCTATGTGCTCGGCTACAACACCAAATTGGTCAAGAAAGAGGAAGCTCCCAAAACATACGAGGAGCTGCTCGCCCCCAAGTGGAAAGGCAGAAAAATCTCCATCGACGACTCTGCCTACGGTCTGCTTGCCGGATTGATGCGGGCGTGGGGGAAAGAAAAGGCAGTTGAGTATTTCAAAAAACTCGCCGCGCAGGAGCCCGTCGTCCAAAGGGGGAACACGAACCGGGTACAACTCACGATGGCGGGAGAATTTCCTCTGATCATCGCCTATGCACCCACGATCCAGCGAGAAACTTCGAAACAGCACCCGATGGATTGGGTTCCCTTAGAGCCGGTTCCCGTACAGGTGAATCCGATGATGTTGGCGGCCAAGGCGCCGCACCCGAACGCCGGTAAGCTGTTCATCGATTTTCTGCTGTCGAAAGAAGGTCAGAAGATGCTCGTCGGCTTCAGGCGAATTCCAGTGCGTGAAGACGTCGATCCAGATCCGCCACGACTCTTCAAAGGTTACAAGCGCATTGTCGAGCATCCGGAAGATTACAAGGATTTCAATACGACGGTCAGGCTATATCAAGAAATTTTCGGCATACGTTGAAAGGCTAGAGGACAAGAAGTCTCGCCATAGGATCGGCCTTAACGCGTTAGCTAAGGGAGGACCAGATGAAAAGCCGAATCGCAATCGTTGCGGTTAGTTTATCTATCGCTCTCTCTTTTTCGAATGGGCGTGCGGATGAATTTTACAAAGACAAAACCATCCATTTCGTCGTCGGCGCCCCGGCCGGAGGCGGTTATGACACATACGCCCGCGCCGTTGCGCGATATCTCGGCAAGCACCTTCCGGGAAATCCGACGATGGTGGTGGATAATATGGACGGAGCGGGTTCGCTGATTGCGGCAAATTACCTCTATAACAAAGCCGAACCGGACGGCTTAACGATTGGCGTTTGGATCAGCGGTCAGATCATACGCCAGGCTTTAGGCGATCGCGGCCCGAGATTTGACGGCCGGAAATTCGGTTGGATTGGCGCGCCCAGTAAGGGGTCGCCGACCTGCGCGATCATGGCCTTCACAGGAATGAAGACTTGGGATGACGTGCTTCATTCGAAGCGTCCGATCAGGATGGGCGGAGTGCGCGCGGGCACCGCTTATGACGATGCACCGACAATCTTAAACAACGTGGCAGGAACAAAATTCGAGGTGATCACGGGCTACAAAGGGACTTCGCCTATCCGTATCGCGCTGCAATCAAGGGAAGTTGAAGGTGCCTGTTTGGGCTGGGAGTCGATGCGGGTTTCCGATCGCGCGATGCTCGACGCAAATGGCGACGAAAAACTGATTCCTTTTATCACGCACAAACGGCTCGAAGATCCAGAGGTCAAAGACCTGCCGCTGTTCACTGAAGTCATTAAAGGCAAAGACAATCTAGCAACCTATAACACCTGGGCGGCTTCCTACGAGTTTCAACGACCGTTTTCAGTGCCGCCGAAAACGCCTCCCGAGCGGCTGCAGCTTTTACGCAAAGCTTTCGCCGAGACTTTGAGAGACACGGAATTTCTGGCCGAGGCGAAAAAAATGAAGCTCGATGTCGAGCCCGTGTCCGGCGAAGACATCGATGGGTACGTCAAGCAAATCTATTCCATGTCGGACACAGTGAAGCGAAATCTCGCGTTCCTTGTGAAATCAACTAAGAAGCGAACCAATTAACCCAGTCGCGAATTCCAAGTTAATGGATTCATCGAAATTGCAGCTTCGGCTAACAGAACACCAAAGGAGGTCCAGATGAAAATCGGTATTGCGGCAGTGATCAGTGCAGCCCTCATGCTGCTATTCGAAGTGGTTCCGAACAGCGCGGTGGCGGCTGATTTCTACGCCGGAAAGACGATTCGCGTAACAGTGGGCTTGGCGCCTGGCGGGGGCTATGACACGTACGCGAGGATTGTTGCCCGGCATATGGGAAAACATGTTCCTGGAAACCCGAGCTTCGTCGTCGACAACATGGAAGGGGCGGGCAGCCTCGTCGCGGCCAACTACACTTACACTAAAGCTGATCGCGACGGGACTTTCATCGGCGTGTGGAACAGCGCCTATGTACTCTACCAAGCCCTGGGTGACCGAGCCGTCCGGTTGGACGCAAAGAAACTAAATTGGATCGGCGCGCCCATCAAAGGATCTCCGAGCTGCAACATTATGGGTTTCACCGGCCTCAAAACCATGGACGAGGTGGTCAAATCCGGTCGGGAGCTGAAAATGGGCTCGACCCGTGCGGGCTCGACCTACAACGATTTGCCGATGATTTTGAACAAGACCGTCGGCACGAAATTCAATGTGATCAACGGCTACAAAGGAACGTCGGTGATCACCGTGGCGATGCGATCCAAGGAACTCGACGGCGGTTGCTGGGGCTGGGAATCGGCAAGAGTCACCGCCAGGGCGATGCTCGACGCGCAAGGGGATCAAAAACTCATTCCGATCCTCGTGCACAGCAAATGGGAGGACAAGGAGTTGAAGAACGTGCCGCTGGCCCGTGATTACATCAAGGCGAAGGCGGGGGACGCCGGTGTTCAGCTCTACAATGCCTGGATCGCGCAATATGAATTCCAAAGACCGTGGGTGATGCCTCCCGGCGTGCCGCAGGATCGCGTGGAAACACTGCGCAAAGCTTTCAAGGCGACCTTGGAGGATCCGGAATTCGTCGCCGAAGCGAAGAAGAGCAAGCTGGAAATACAATACGTCTCAGCGGAGGAAATCGGCGGTCTCGTCAATCAAATTCTGAGCATTTCGCCAAAGACAAAAAAGGAGCTGCAGTTCCTGGTGAAAAAAGAAACGACGGCAAGCAAAAAATAACACAAAACTGCCGTGCTCCGAGGTCGCGAATCCAAGACGGTCACAAGTCGAGCATACCGTTTATTACCGCGATTGGTTGTGGCGATCTCGGCGTTATTGAGCCTTTGGATGGATCCGGACTTGGCGAGTGGCCGTAAACCTCAGCTTCGCGATACCGGAATCAGAAACGGCAAAACCGAAACCGGTTGTCAGTACATGAACGGCGGTTTGGTGTTCGATGAACAAAAAACCATGGAACAACGATCCGCCTCTTACAATCTCAAATTGGTGTTTGCGCCAAGGTCAGGCACTGCGATGTCACCGGTGTTGCTTGTGATCGGTGATAACGAAAGTCGTCGAGTCGAAAAATTCCTGCTTCGAGCCCCGTGGTTCTATATTCGGCTGCCATCCGGCGGTTACACGATCATGGCGCGCATCGAAAACACCATCATCGTGATTACGGACGTGCAAATCAGGATCGGTAGTCGGGCGACCTATTTCTTGACGACCGACGGGCTGAAGAGCGCGAATTATCGATAACGTTGGCGCAAATTGGATCGACCTGAGTGCTATTGAGAAGGTAGGTAAATGAAGACGCATCCGCGGTGGGCGTTAGCGCTCTGGAGTGTTGCATTCGTTGGGCTCGCCAGCGCGGCGAGAGCAGATTCTTGGGATGAGATCCTTGCGGCGGCCCGCAACGAGGGCTCGCTAATGGCAGTGCTGGGCGGTTCGGCGTCGCGCAATTACCGGCCCATCTTTAAAAACTTCGAGGACAAATTCGGCATCCGAACCGTAGTCTCGACCGGGGGCGGCAGCAAGCAGGCGGATCGGTTGCTCGCCGAGCGGCGCGCGGGAAAATCAGAGGTGGACGTTATTATGGCCGGCGGTACGACCGCGGTGACTCGACTCGTACCCAACGGCGTGGTCGATCCCATTGCGCCTGTTTTATTCCGCCCGGACGTAGTGGACACGTCTCGCTGGTTTAAAGGAAAGCACCTCTACAGCGACCCGGAAGAGAAATACGTTCTCGCGTTCTCAGGCACTGCGGATGCCGCGCCGATGGTGGTCCGCTTCAATACCGAGAAATTGCCGATCGAGGAAGCTAGTAAGA